>JACKGO010000008.1 GCA_020631975.1 Candidatus Nomurabacteria bacterium | reverse complement strand
TCAAAGCTAGCTGGAACAACAACGAGTGTTTTTGATTTTTCGATTAAGGTAATATCAATCACCTCTGTTTTAAAAGAAAGATAGGTATCTGTATAGGTCTTAGAATTCGGGTCTTGTATAGCAAACAGTTCATCAAAATTCTGTTTTAAAGTAGGAGCATATTGCGACATCTCTTTTAGAAATGTGTTTACAGACCCTACGAAGTAACCACAATTCCATAAATAATTGCCACTTTGCATATATTTTTTTGCAGTATTAAAGTCTGGCTTTTCTTTAAAACTTTCTACATGGTAAACGCCCCTGTACTCATCAAGTTCACCATCACGCTCTATGTATCCAAATCCTACCGCTGGATACGTTGGCTCTATGCCAATCAAAGCAATTTCGTGTCTGCTACTGGATACTTCTGCAGCTGTCATAAAAGAACGTGTAAAACCATGTAGGTCACGAATATGATGATCTGCATGCACAAAAGCGATGGGTTCTTCGGCACCACGCTTTTTAGCGATGTGGACTAGGGCAGCAACAATAGCATTAGCTGTACCGCGCCTACCAGGTTCAACCACAAAATGATCATCATCCACATCGCTAAGTTGCTCTTTTATATGATGCGCGTGACTAATGTCGGGCACTATATATACGTGCTCAGATATAGCCCTTGCCCGTTCGTAAGTGTTCTGCACCATTGATTTGTCGTTAGTTAATTTTAATAGCTGCTTTGGATAGTCGGAAGTAGAAAGAGGCCACAAACGAGTCCCCGAACCCCCCGCAATAATTACAGTAATCATGATTAAATATTATACATCCTTTGGCAATCAATATCTCCCAATATTATTCTGTATAATGTTATAGCGATCAAATATGTTATAATTAACAGATAGTGAGAAGCAAAAATATCAAAAACATTGCTGTTATTGGTGCTGGTTATGTAGGCCTTAGTACAGCTGTAGTACTAGCCAATACAGGTTATAAAGTCAGTCTGATTGAAAATAACGATAAACGTTTAAAGACACTAAAAACCGGCAAATCATTTTTCTTTGAGGCAGGCGTAAACGAGTTATTGAGTTATGCCTTAAATTATAAATATCTAACGATTACCAGCGATGCTCATACAGTATTAGACTCATCAGACATTATATTTTCTTGCGTAGGGACACCAGAAAACCCTGATGGCAGCTCAAATCTACGATACGTCTATGAAGTCGCAGAGCTAGTGGCTATGCAGGCTAAAAATAATTGTATTTTTGTTCAAAAGAGTACTGTGCCGGTAGGAACCGGTCAAAAAATAGAAGATATATTCCATGAAAATGGATGTAATATTAAATACGCATCCAACCCAGAGTTTTTGCGTGAAGGTACAGCAATAATAGATACGTTATACTTTGATCGAATTGTTATAGGCAGTAATAGTAAACTCGCAGCAAAAACTGTTTTAGATACATATAAATCTGTAGAACAAAAACGTGAAAAGTTAGCGAATATTGCTAACATTAAACCTGCCAAAAATAAACCTGGTAAGTATATTATCACAACACGCAATAGTGCAGAACTAACTAAAGTAACGGCAAATGCATTCTTGGCACTAAAAATTTCTTTTGCCAACTCTATAGCAAAACTTGCAGATGCTACAGGTTCAGACATAAGAGAAGTCATGGATGCTGTTGGCGAAGATAAACGCATTGGCAGATCATTCCTAAATGCTGGGCGTGGTTATGGTGGGGGATGCTTCCCTAAGGACGTAAGTGGATTAATAAGAAGCGCCGAACAATACGGAATTGACATGTCCATAATGACAGCTGCGCAAGATATCAACGAAAGCATGCCCAGCTATATTACTAAAAAGGCTAAGAAAGCTATGGGTACACTAAAAGGTAAAAACGTTGCTGTATTGGGCTTGGCCTTCAAAGCGGGCACCAGCGATGCCCGTAAATCTCCTGGCGTTAAGATAGCAAACATACTTGACAAAGCTGGCGCAATAGTAACAGCTTATGACCCACGGGCCATGGATGAGGCTAAAAAAGATTTACGCAAAAACGTAAATCTTTCAAAAAGCACAAAAGATGCTATTAAAAATAAAGACGCGATATTTATAGCTGTAGACTGGCCAGAATTCCAGTATTTAGGCTATCCCGATGAGCTATCTAATTGTGATGGTGTATTATTGGTAGACGCAGTAAACTACTATGACACAGACTATATTAAGTTGTTAGGATTCAAATATTTGGGTGTTGGTCGTAGCTATTAATTTACAACATATTTTGAATAATAACATTGACAAAACAGATAATAATGTGGTAGTGTTTAAATATATAAGATAAAATAAAAAAGTATGAAAAACTCCAAAATATTTAAAATCATTTATATATCGGCGATCATTGCACTTGCTGTGATTTTTATATTGGTAGTCCTAGAAAAATTACAAATAACCAACTTCTATACCAAGCCTATTGCGACTGTTGTCGTAGCACCACGCCCAGTAAATGATGTGCAATATACCCCAGCAAACCCAACAGACAGTGACGAGACAAACCAGAAAAAGCTAGATGGCACCATAGATCAAAACAAAGCACCAGCTTCAACCGGTGCCCCCATTAATGTAGTTCTTACAGCTGCAGGCCAAGATAATATAGGTGGCCCAGTTGTAGTAAGGGTTCTTTTAACAGACGTGACCACAGGAACCTGCACTATCTCACTAACAAATGGAAGCTCAAGCAAAGAATATGTAAAAAATGTGGTAAACGCTGGCACCTATTACAATTGTGAGGCTCTAGACATACCTATTGGTGAACTCACTCCTGGAAGTTGGAACCTTGCAGTAACAGTAACAAGTGTAGACCGTAGTGGTACCGCACAGCAAACAATAGAGGTAAAACAATAATGCTTGCTAAGCACTTAAAAAACAAGGCTTTTACAGCTGCAATGGTATTTTTAGTGATTACTATTCTGCTGCCAGTTGCCTTACCCCAAAAAGCACATGCAGTTACTGCAAACGATTGGAAAGCTGGGCGCATTATAGACGATGCTGTCTTTTATAATAAAAATTCTATGACGGCACAGCAAATACAGCAGTTCCTAGATGCTAAAGTCCCCACCTGTGACAGGTGGCGAGCGAGTAGCAACCCAAGTTATCAGCCACCCTGGACGTGCCTAAAAGAGTATAAAGAAAATATAAATACAAAAGAAAATAATGCGGGAAGACCAACCTACAATGTCCCCGGTGGCAAGTCTGCCGCCCAAATAATATGGGACGTTGCTCAAGAGTATGGTATTAACCCACAAGTTTTAATTGTAATGCTGCAAAAAGAACAAGGTTTAGTCACAGATAATTGGCCTTGGAACGTGCAGTATCAAAAAGCTATGGGCTATGCTTGCCCAGATACCGCACCTTGCGATGCCCAATACTATGGTTTTTATAATCAAGTATCTAGTGCCGCGTGGCAACTTAAAAGATATATCGCTTACCCTAATAGCTACAATTTCAAAGCGGGTGTATCACGCTATATACAATACAGTCCTAATGCAGCCTGTGGTGGCTCGCAAGTATTTATAGAGAACCCTGCAACCGCCGCCCTTTATAACTACACCCCTTACCAACCAAACGCTGGTGCCTTATCAAATATGTATGGTAGCGCCGATTGTGGCGCTTATGGTAATAGAAACTTTTGGAGATACTTTAACGATTGGTTCGGTGGTACGTTGGCAGGAGATAACTACAGAGTGAAGCAGATTGTTAAATCAAGCATTGCAAATACTCAACAGTTATTTACAAGTACAAAAACGCAAATAGATATGTTCTCATGGCCTGGTAGTAACGGTGTGCAGAAGAAAACTATACTCTATTCTCCGGATGGTGAAATAAAGGATTTCACAAAAATTAATGAACGTGATGGAGTCACCCAAACAATATATTTTGCGACAACAAACGCTGTTTACAAAATGCAAGGTGTTAATTCAAATTTTGGACAACCCATTAAGGTGCTTAGTAAAGAAAATATTAAGAAAATAATTTATGAAACGATTATTGAAAATAATGAAACAGTCTTCAAATTGTACGTACTTGCGAATGATGGTCCTTATGAATACTGGTGGAAGGATTCTACTGCAATAAGTGGTGGGTTTAGACTATGGAATATTACAAATGCTGTAGACATGGTTAAAGCAAAAGATACTTTAGGTCTAGATGAAGTATATGTTGCTACGCCTTATGAAGTATATAGAATGAAATGGCCTGTTAACGGTAGTATTGAGCGTATAAAAGTATTGCCTATGAATAAGATTGTAGATATTGAAAAGCAAAATTTAACAGATGGTACCGAACTCTTATATACGGCAACTGATAATGCTGTATATGAAACATGGTGGCGTCAAAATAGTAAATTTAGTAATGCAGCTCAACTGGCCACTACTCCGAGCGGTAGAAAAAATGTAGCAATTGAGAAAAATATTACTAACGGTGTGCATCAACTGTACATTGCTGATGGAAGCTATGTACGCGAGCTTTGGTGGGGCAACGGAAAAGAAGTAACTGAAGGAAGACTTATACATATATCTCAGAATGGAATTACAGACATAGAGAAGAGTTCAGATGGGAAATATCAAAATGTCTATACTAGTTACGATAAATTTGTATTTGAAACATGGTGGGGTAATGGTAGGCTTAACAATGGGCCAGCTATAGTTGACTTGTCAAAATTCTAAAATATGTATTTTATATTATCTATTTTATCTATTTTATTCTGAAGTATATTTACAGAATTTGAATCAGTAATAATATAGTAATCATTGTTTTTATGCATCTGCTGATTAGAACATTCTTTAATATATTTAATCATCTTATTATCTTTATCAACGCTATTAGAAGTATATGCAAGCTCATTAAATGCGTTATAGAAACAGCTTGGATTAGATGAATCTGCTACACCCATAGCATTTACCCATCGAGATATCTGCGCATGAGAATATAGGTTTCCATTATTGTCCGCATGAAGAACTATAAGATTATAGTCATGCAATTTCTCGTTCACTGCTAATGGGATTATTTTTGATATATCTTCATCATAGTAATTTGGCTTACTAATGCTGTTATAGTCACGATAAAGTGACCTAATCTCTAATAATGGTGTTTTTGTGTAGCCTATGGATGTCAGAGTAAGAAATGACATTAATACAGGTAAATATACTATTAACATATGATTTTTATTTTGTATATTTGCACGATATATAAAATATGGCACTAATATAGCAAATAATATAAGCTCCATTATTATAGAGCTTTTTATAAGATAGTACCTGGATTCACCTACTAGATAATACTGTACTAACATAAGAAATGCGATTAATAGTACATACGGTATAACGACGTTTAATACATTCATTCTTTGTTTCAGTTTGATATTATTATCAAGATATAAGAATAAAATTCCTATGAAAAATATTGTAAAAAAAGAAACTATTAAAACTACTGAGCGCGCCTGTTGCTTCTAGCCCATTTTTAGCATCGTAATGAATCTGGAAATAGATTGCAACTAGATGGAATAGTATTAGAATAAATATGAGAATATTTTTTGAATTCAATATATGAGCTATTTTTCTTATGCTAAATTTATCTACACTTAAAAGACTTAATAAAATGATAAGTAATAATACTGGGGTAAATATCGGCCAACTGTATGAAACTCCTATTGTAATTAAAATAAAGAACACCAATGGTATCTTGTCTATGAAGCTATTAGAAATCAACAATTCACCTATTGTTTTTCTTTTTTCTAAAAATAGAAACGTTGAAGCGAATAATATAGCTGCAGATACATAAAAATAATTTAAGAACCCCTGCTGGACAAATAGAAAAAGGTAAAGTAACAATAATGGAATTGCTAATGTTATACCTAACGTAAAATATTCGTAAGTTGATGACTTTTTATTACTATTTTGATAAAAATATTTTAACAAAGTAGTAGCTAAATATATGGTGCTATACACTAGTAATGCTGCAAAAATAAGATACTGCAGAGCGTATATTAGAGCGTTCGTCTTCCAACTTGAGTCACGCTGTACTACACCTAGGTCTGATTGGACAAGCGATGTTGAAACATGAAATCCCCTCGGATAATAACTCTTATTATATTGGTATCCCCCCCTAGTCTCTTCATAGCCCAATGAATCATAATGCACAGTAGAATCGACTACCTGAATACCGCCTATATTAGTAATAGCCTCATATGTACCTTTTTTTACTGCAATATAAGCAAAAGGTAGTAAAAACATCGCAAAGATCATAAACGAGATCATATCCTGTTGGTTGAAAATTGGGATCTTTTCATTATTCTTTTTTTCAAACAATACTATGCAAATTATAATGAGAATCGCATTCGTTATTACTATAGCTTCAAATCCACCATTTCTAAATAGCATAAATTGTATTGCTGCTGATAACTGTATAAGAGAAAAATATACTAACAAAGATGTAATTAATATGCTCAATTTACTCTTTATTACTCCTATCCTAGGAATAGAGATATAAAGAATTGCCAATAATGTTATTGTGTATATATAGTCTATGTCTAATTGATACGCTATAGTAGCAAAGAATATCAGACTAACTTTTAATAATAAGCTTTTATTAGTACTAAATATTTTTATGTTCATTATTTTTTTGAAAGCTTAATTGATAATATTTCATGAAGTTCATTAATTTGTCTTTCAAGATTGTCCAATTTTATGAATTGGCTTGAGTGCATTACTAGAGATACATTCAAGCCTGTAATTAATACAACGTCCATTATACTTAACGGCGTACTATCAGTTAGACTGTTAGCTACTAAATATTCATATAGTGTATCTGAAAATAGTAGGCCAATAATGACAGAAAGCCAAAACATGGTTTTTAATATGAGAGATATTTTGCCTATTCGCTTCTTATGATATTGTTCTAGTACTGCAAGCAAACCCATTAATGCAATAGGCAAGTTCAGTATTAATAATAAAGTATACTTATCCATTAATCAGCCTGATCAATCTTCTTTTTATTAACTGTCTTATTATATCAATTGCCCCCCAATTACTCTGTCCTTTTGTTAATGAGTATTGTGTATAAACGGCCTGTATTGGAACTTCACTAATGCGTAGATTGCATCTTTTTGCTCTCCAAATCATTTCTGAACTAAACGCAAACCTATTGGAATCAAAAGTTAGTAAATTTATAGCTTTTTTGTTTATAGCTTTTAATCCAGATTGTGAATCTGTAACATTTATGCCAAAAATCAGTGCCGTAACGTAGTTTAGGCCTTTATTACCAAGCCTTCTATACCAAGGCATGCCTTTTGCGATATTTATTAATCTACTGCCAATTACCATATCTGCGTCTTTATTCATACAACTCTTAAGTACTTTTTTAATATCCATTGGCAAATGCTGTCCATCAGCATCGGCTGTGACAACAAAATCAAAACTGTTATTCTTAGCATACCTCAAACCTGTACGCGTCGCTGCACCAGCCCCCATATTCATAAGATGGTTAATTACAATCACTCCTTTTGCTTTTCTAGCTTGTGTATCTGTGTTATCAGCTGAACCATCGTCTACCACTACAATTAAGTGCTCTATTTGCTGAAGTTCATTTTGTATAGATTTTATTGTTTTTAAAATTACTGAACCCTCATTATAAACTGGAATTATTATACATACCCTCATGTCATATATGATTATAACAAATCTACAATTAGTATGATCTATAATAGAAATATGTCTTCAAAATTAAATAGCGGTATAAAATATTTACTAGTAGGTGGCATGGCGTTTATAAGTGAGTATGTATTTTTCATAGTACTCTATTATTTAGTAGATTTAAACATTGTCACATCTAATGTATTGAGTTTTATTATCGGGTTTATAGTAAGTTTCTTAGGAAATAGACAATGGTCGTTTAGTAAAAACATATATAAGTATAAAAAATATACGCAGTTAGTTTTTACAGCTTATTGGCAGTTTTTAATATATTATTAAGTAGTTATTTAATTTATATACTTTCAAACTATATATCTTTACCAGGCTACGTGGCAAAATTCATTACAGTTATTATTATAGTCGTATGGAATTATTTTATTTATAAAAACCTCATATTTAAAAACATTAGTCAATAATACTTTTATAAATTTTTGTTAGTTTAGATGTTTGCATATTCCACGACATAATCTTGGCATATTTCACCGACTGTTGCCTTTTTTCTTCAAAGTTAGTTGTTAATAATTTTCGTGCAAGCTCGTAATAACTGAACGTATCAGTAAGTACTGCGGCACCTTTTGAATCTTCTGCGATTTCCCTGATTGTTGCAGTTGGGTATGCTATTACCGGCATACTGTTGGCAAAAGCTAAGTTTAGAGCCCCCGATGAAGTCTTGCCGTAATAAACACCATCATAAGGATAAACGCACACAATAGCTTCCTGTATAAGGGAATTTAAGCGATTATCTTCTTTAATGAATCCTGTAATATATACCCTGTCCTGTAAATTATACTGAACTATTAAATCTGTAATTTTGTTATAGATATCGGCTGAATCACTAAAAGGATGCACACCTCCAATTATAGCCAATTTATAGGTGTGCGGTAGATAGTTTAGAGCCTTAACTGCGTCAAAAAGACCTTTATGTTTGTGCATAAAACCTACACAAGCAAAAATTATATCACCTTCATGGTAATCTAGTTTTGATTTTATTTCATCGCTACTAAGTCTACTAATAAGATTAGGTATAGGGTGCTTTATTCTGATAACTTTATCTTTAGCAACTCCAAATTCTAATAAAGATTTTATTGTAAGTTCGTTATGGGCTAAGACAATATCAGCCAGCCTGAGAGGTATAACGTGTCTTTTTATTAATTCGTTTGCGTGCCTTCTTTCACGTAAATATTTATAAATACTTCTTGGCCCAATGCCTCCAAGTTTTGGAATAATGATTACTACATCCGGTGATGTGTGAACAGTAAAAATAACCTTCTTGTGCATTTTTTTTGCAAATTTTACGTACTGCTCAAGTTCGTTATGCTGGAAGAACCCAAATTCATGCTGAATGTGCAGGATGTCATAATTGGCTATCTGCTGCTTAAACAAACCCAAAGCTTCATTAAACTGGGCCTCATTCATAGTCTTGGTCTTATTTGGTGAGTATTCGAAAATCTGATTTTCAATCTCCGGGTAGTTTTTTGTGAACGAATCAATGTAGTTTTGCTGATACTTAGCAATACCACAATCTTCGTCGTGAGTGGTGACGTGTAATACTTTTATAACATTCATATCTTTTCTAATTCCTTACATATTTGTAAATAAGATTCATCCCAAGAATACATTCTATATGTTTTTGCACGCTTTTTTTGTATATCAATGCTACTAATCATATCAGAAATCGCTTTTAGACAGTCATCGGTGGAATATGGATTAAAGTGTTTCGTTATGCCTGGCGCAATCTCTACCATGCTAGTTACATTACTTGCTAAACTTGGTACACCATACGCAAGGCTTTCTGCAATGGGTATCCCCCAGCCCTCATACATACTAGGTAAAACGGTTAGCACACTTTTACTATAGAGCCAGGCCAATTCTTCATCAGTTACCCCACGGAGAACGTGAATTTTATCTTTAACATCTGGGTCATTTGTGACAATATCTATGAAATAGTCTGCTTTCCACCCCTCTCTACCTACTACAAAAAGGTCCGGAAGTTTAATGCTCTTAGTGATGGCAAGTTTATACACATAATAAAGTAGCATGTGATTCTTTTTTAACTCAATAGTGCCAACTGACATAATAAACGGCTTGCTTGTACTTATCTTATCTTTTTTACTTAGTGTTTTTGGCTCTTTTATTTCAAAATTATCACCAAGTCTAAAGACCGAAATCTTTGGTACGGGTATTTTATTGCTCACAAGCCAATTGCTTAAATCTTTTTTTGTATTTTTTGATACTACAAACACTATATCGCAAATCGGAACTATTCGTTTACAGTAGTTCGTAAGACTTTCTGTAGAATGCGCAGATAAATGTGGTGTCACTATAGGGCCTACATCATGAATGATTGTAGAAAGCTTTACTCCTTGATTATGAAAATTTTCTAGCATTAAAAGAAAATTTTCATCCCACCATTCCCCCCAAGGTATAAAAACAATATCATTATGTTTAATGTCTGGTACGGTATAGTTATGTGCCTTAACTAATGCGTGCTTACTTATGATTTTATTTGGCAATTCTGGATGAATATATTTCGTTCTATATACAATAGCTTTTGCAACTCGCTTAGTCTGCTTCTTTATGCTAGATTTGCTACTTGATGCGCTGGCATGGTTAGCACTTTCATAGATAATACCGCTTTCTCTCATTAAAGTTTCTTCTAGATTTACTACACAATATGCTTTAATTTCTTTAACCCAGCTGACGTAAATTGTATTATCCTGCTTAAATCTTTTTGCAAGCTCAAGCATTACTCTTGGTATACCAGCTACTGGACCGGACCAATGTACTAATTGGGTAACATCAAAATATAAATTACTACTATTATTCTTTAAATTCACAATCTACATTATACCACTTGAGGAATAATTACTTCTTGATCTTTGTTTTGAGTTCTTTAATATTTCTTATTGGTTTTGTTATCTTCCATGATTTTGAATTTTCCATAATGTATATATGATCTTCTAATTCTTTTATTTTTTCTTCTTTTATTTTTTTTTCTTCTTCTAATTGCTTTAAAAGTTCCTGTACGTGGTTACTCTTATCTTTTGCAAGTTTTTGAGAGATCTTTAAATTATCAACTGCATTATTCGTTTCTAGTCCTAATTTCCTCATAGCATTTTTTAGTAATTTAGAAGCATCCCTACCCAAAACTGACATACATTCTACGTAATAGTCATAATATATATCACTGTATTTTGCCGAAAAATCATCATAACAAGTAAAAGGCTTATCCCTACCAGAAAAATGAATAATTGCTGGGTTGTCTAAATGTCGATACTTAAATACTGAAACTACCGCATTGTATCTATAATCTAATTGTAAAATTTTATTTTTAAAAGTAATGTTTGTTATGGTTTGATCTGCAAATATATTATATTTTTTTGGTATAATTTTGGTCTTATTTCTGATGTTTCTCCAAAACACATCCATGATACCGCTAGTTCTTAATTTATTTAAATCCATCAATAACAATCCAGAATTATAATATACATCCGTGCTATTAAATCTTATTCCTGCCTTAAAACCTGGGTAATCACCCGTGCTAGAAACGTAATAATCTTCAACGGCAGCAATGTAATTATCTTGCATATCAATGTTATAGAGATGAGATAGACTATCGATACATAGCATATCAAAATCCATATATAGTACCCTATCTTCATTTTTTAATATATCAGGAGCAAAATACCTATAATAAGCTGGCATACTAACAGTTTGATTGGTAAGTTCAACATCACTAAAGAAGCTATTATCTATTTTGTAGAATTTAATATTAATATTTTTTCTTATTGATTCTAACTTACAAACTTCTTTTTGGTTAGTAGCGGAAATGTCAGTATGGATTATAAAAATATTAATATTATCTTTAATGTTATTCTTAATTGTTGAGTAAAGAGTAACCGCTAGCATTTCAACGCCATTATTATCAGATGCCATTACGATATTCATAGTAATTATTCTACCATTATTTAATTTTTAGTGATGTTTTGAGCTGAGGAAAATAATCTAAAGATTAATATGCATAAAAAGAAATATGTGTGTATTGTTGATTATATAATTTTATATATAAACGCTTATTAAAACAGTCAAGTATGCGCTAGCTTGTCTTTATGCATGAATAGGTAAGTTGGTGTTGCATTAAAGACATCAACAATACTATATCCAAGCGGTGATAATATTTTTAATACTTCATTTAAACGACTCTGTTCGAACGCCTCAATATATAATAATGGTGTGAATTTTTCTATTGTTTTGAGTGCGCCTTTTAGCAGAGGTATCTCCATACCTTCTACATCAACTTTAATTAAATCAATTTTGGACAGGTCTTTGAGTAGAAAACCATCAAGCGTAACAACCTTTACGTCCCCCTTGCTCGCCATTTTAACCATTGTTGCACCTTTATTATCTTTATCGACAACTTTTATTTCGGCTTTATCGATCTTATCACCTAACGCAAAATTGTAAACTTGTATCTTTTTATCCAAATCATTTAACTCAATATTATTTTGTAATGACTTATATGACTCGCTAGATGGCTCAAATGATATCACTTTACTCGCATTGCAATGAGTCGCAAAAAACAAAGAATGATTTCCTATATATGCACCGGCATCTATTATGACATTATTTTCTGATATTTTAAGTCTTTTCTCTATGTCTATGAGCATCCCAATTTCATAAAACTGTCCCGTAGTACTCTGTATTCTTTGAATCCAATCATTTTGGTTTGTTATGTTAAATTGGGTAACTATATTATTGTGTATAACTTTAGCGATATTTTGATCTTGGTTCGCGCCAATTTTTTTATATAAGTCAGGGAAATACCTTAATATTTTAGCTAATTGAGTGTCATTATTATTAGGGCTATTTCGATCAACATTTACTATAGATAATCTTTCACTATTGTTATTATCAAGCTCATAAGATAATGTGTCACTAAAACCATCTTTTACCAAAACTCTTTTTGTACCCTTTAATTCAGCCATAGCCCAAAACCAAAGGTCGTCTGCGAGTGGTGCTAGCTTCTTGAATAAACTTTCTTTCATCACTCTACTGTCAAGTGAGCTTGGTGGGTACAGTACTCCACCTATTCCAGTAGGTAGAAATAAGTGATGATTATTATGGTCAGTTGTTACTAATTGCCAATCTGTATACGGCTGAACATGTCCATTTTTTATTAGCATCTCTCTGCCTCTATTAAATATTATTGCATTCGGTTGCTTGGCATGTTCGATCATTGTTTTTTCCAGCCAGTCTTTTGGATAAAGAACATCATCATCGACGGTGATTATAGTGCTTTCTGGAAACTCTTTTAATGCTGGTATTAGCTTCTTATAAGACTTTATATCATTTGTGAATTTTATCTCTAGTCCTAATTTCTGTAGCTTAATTAAAGAAGATGTTTGTTTTTCATCATGTGCAAGCCAAAGTATGATTTTATCTGGCAATACTGTTTGGTTAAAAAGCGATGCAATCGCTAGTGGAGCAGTACTTTCTAATCGATGGCCGTGACTTGTAAGGCTTACAATAATTTTTGGATGAATTTGTGTTTCAATCTTTTTTGCAGATTTAATCATTTCCATAAGTTTTCTTTTGGATACTTTTGTCTCTGAACGATTTTTGAAATTATTGTCTAGTTTAAGCTTTAGATTCCTATAGAGAACTACTGATCCATGAGGTGCTGCCGCTTTAATTAGTCTTTTAGGGGTTGTTTTCATGACTTCCTTTCATTATAACTACGATATAACAAGTTGATCTTCTATTCTTATAAGAGTTAGAGTTTAGTACAACAATTTATTATTTTACTATCTTATTATAAGATACATTGGTACATTCTGTAATTAGAATACTGTATTCTTTTTACCGATCAAATAACTACATATTTAGCGGCATATCACTATGCTCATCATTAATAAAACGACATAAACACAATGGCTATCACCCTCTTGCCATTGATTGTTAATGTTCGAATACATTAATTAATTTATTTCTTTTAAGTTATAACAATATTCCTTACAGTCAATCCAATTACCGTGTATATCGTTATCTTTTCTGAGCAAACCATTGTCACTAACCTTGTTTCTGACTGCAAATCTGCATGAGTTAGATGAATTAGTGAAAGCAATGCGTTTTTTTGAGTCTACCTCATCAATTACTGCGTTTACATATAAGTCTGAGTCATTGAAATACTTTAACGGCAACTTGTAAGTTAACCGATGCTTTCCCCTACCCTTAATTGGCATTGTGCCATTCGCCAATATGGTAAACGCACGCATTTCTTCAATAATAGAAAAGAACACACGAACAGGAGTGTCGTCAGTCACTTCATACTCTATATCAAATACCAGTGTGTCTTCATTGCTTAATATTCTTTTGGAAACTGGCAATACCTTAAAGTATGGTACTCGATCACTCAGGCCATCACTAGCATCTTTATCACTTGCAATATCTCTGGTTGACTTAAAATTTTCTTGGGTGTATTCATTGGCCACGTCCTCCGGAGTGCCTAAAATAGCAATTTTGCCATTTCGTATCATCATAGCCCTATCGCAAAACTTTCTGACGGCGCCCATATTGTGAGTTACTAATATTACTGTTTTTGTCGTATCCTTTTTTATCTCTTTAAAGTACTCCTCACATTTTCGCTGAAAGGCTTCATCACCAACGGCTAACACTTCATCAAGAATTAGTATGTCTCCCTTTGCTTTGATGGCGACCGAAAACGCTAAACGTACCTGCATGCCGGATGAATAATTTTTTAAATTTTGGTCCATGAAATCCTCTAGCTCTGCAAATTCAACAATGTCATCGTATATCTCGTCAATTTCTTTTCTAGTAAAGCCTAGTAAAGAACCATTTAGATATACATTTTCTCGACCAGTCAACTCTGGGTTGAACCCCACGCCAAGTTCAATAAATGTTACTAATCTACCATTAACTTTTACGGTACCAGTCGTTGGTTGATAAATCCCAGCAATGATTTTTAGTAAAGTACTCTTACCGCTACCATTGCGCCCTACGATTCCAAAGAACTCACCCCTTTTTACAGTAAAATCTATTTGCTTAAGCGCTTTCTGCTTTGTACTATAACCATTATGTCTAAAGAGTGACGTAAACAAGGATTTAACGGACGTTTTTTTCTCATGCGGAAGAATAAAATGCTTTGACACGTTCTTGACTTTAACTACATAATCTTTTGGTTTCACTTATATCTCCTCCGCAAAGCCCTTAGAACGACTCCTGAAAAATAACGCACCAAAAACCACAAGCGTTAATGTTATTAGCAATGGTAAATAGCCAATGAAGCTACCATAAAGATCATATGCGGTTATAGTGTCCCGAGTTATTAACGTATTCCGTGCCTCTTGTATACCGATGGCTACCGGGTTTAACATTAATATTTTCTGAACATATTCGGGCAATATCTGAAGTGGATACAGAATCGGCGTACCGTAGAATCCTGCTTGCATTATTACTTCCCAAATATAATTTAGGTCCCTTAGGCGCACAAACAGTGCAGAAAGTATAAACCCTATACCCATACCGGTTAAGAAGATTACACCTATAGATAAAGGTAAAATAACAACCGCACTTACGCTTGGGTTAGAGCCGAATATTACCATAAATGTAAATATTATTATTAGATTTATGCCTAGATTAATAAGGGCAGATATTGAAGTAGAGGCAACGATTATATATTTTGGAAAGTTGATTTTACGTATTAAATCACCCCTGGATACAATTGAACCAATTGCCCCATTTGTGAGATCAGAAAAAAAGTTCCATAAAACAATACCAAGTAAAAGGTATATAGGAAAATATGGTATATCGCCCCCTACCCTCAAAAACTTCACAAAAACAAGATAGAGTACAACGAATAAGGCCAAGGGCCTAAGTAACGTCCACGCATACCCAAGCACACTGCCTTGATATTTTAGTTTGAATTCTGTTCTGACTAATTCTTGTAGCAAGATCCAAGAATAGCTATATCTACTTTTGATTTTACTTATAGTCTGCATCAATAGCTAATTATACCTTATAATATACGCTATGAAGAACACTAAAAACCCAAAACCGTCTATTCTATTAGATACTGGGCCTTTGCTTGAAGTAAAAAAATCTGGTATTAACCTTTACACAGAGTACCTAGCTAAGCATCTTTCTGAAGAAGGCTATGATATATACGGATTTTATTTTAATTTTGCTGGCAGAAAAAAAATAAATATCAAGTCACAGTATCCATACATAAAATTTATTGAAATAAAACACTTTCCTGGAATTGCCATAAGACCAATTGCCAGATTATTTGGAATACAGTTCCCAATAGAACTTTTTCTTAATAATAAATATGATTTACACCTTTATCCTAACTATGTATCTTATCCTTCTTTAAAGAAGACTAGACAAATAGTAGTTACTCATGATTTATGCTTTATTGACCATCCAGAGTATTTGACAGAGAAAAATTCGGAATATCTTAACAAAATTATGCCAAAGGTAATCAAAAGAAGCGACCTCGTTGTTTGTGTTTCTAAGTTCACGGAGACTCGGGTCAAAGATGTTTATTGTTCAGAAAATACCTGTGTACTTACTCCGCCCGTAGTCAATCATAGGTTTTCAGAAAAAAAACTACCCAAAGGTGTGGTCGGCAAAAAAGTCATTCTATTCTTGGGGACGGCAGAAGTGAGAAAAAATTTGGAAACTTTAGTAGAAGCTATGCAATACATATCAAATGATTACTCTCTTGTAATTAGTGGCAATAAAGGCTGGAAAGATGAACGCTTAAGGCAAAAAATTAATGAATTCGCCAGTAAAGGAGTAGATATAGTAGAAACCGGATATGTTTCGGCTTCTGAAAAAAGTGCTTTATTTGAAAATGCTCATGTTTATGTTTATCCCTCGCACTACGAAGGTTTTGGAATGCAAATTATTGAAGCTATGCAACACAGAACACCGCTAGCTCTTAGCAACATAGCTGTATTTAAAGAAATCGCTCAAGACGCGGCTGTATATTTTAATAAGGATAATCCCCAGGATATTGCAAAGAAAATAGTACAGTTAATAGATGATGATGAACTTCGCAAAAACATTGTCTCTAAGTACCCTCGCTTACTAGAAAAGTTTAGTTGGGAAAATAGTTCTAAGGATTTTTTGAATAGAATAAACAATTTATGGAGTCATACTTGATGGTTGCAGATAAAAAAGTACAAATAAAGAAATTAAAATCAATGATTGATGAAATTGGTTTTAGAATTGTAGATACTAATTTTACCAAACCATGGGGTGCTTATTTTAGATTAGCCAATAGTAATGCGGAAGCTTTTATAGATATGTATTTTGCGGATATTAAAGATCAATTTGAAACATTTGAAAGTTTAAGCCCCAAATATTTAATTGTTCAACCAGGCGAACGTTTAAGCTGGCAATATCATTACCGTAGAGCCGAACATTGGCGAGTTTTAGAGGGTATTGTTGGGATTAAATTAAGCGACGACGATACTGAACCAGCAGAAACCGTTGAGCTTAATGAGGGCGAGTTAATTCAGTTCTCTGCGCTAAAAAGACATCGCTTAATTGGTCTTAATAATTGGGGTGTAGTTGCAGAAATATGGCAGCACACAGATATTGCCAATCCATCAGATGAATCTGATATTGTACGCGTAGCCGATGATTACAATCGTTAACCAGCTTTAGCATTAAACTTTCCAGCGTGTAAATCATCTAGGCTAACACCGTAATAATCTGCTAGAGCCTGTCTATAGGCAGCTAACTCTAGTGTATATGCGCCCATTGCCTCGTTTCTGTCACGAAAATCTTTAGTATCGCAGAATTCATTATAAGATCCTGGATTAGCTGGTTTAGTTTCTGGTGTCGTATTCATTCATTCTCCTGTTACATATATTGTACAACACTATATTGCAAACAAAAGCTTAAGCATAACGTGTTTATTACTCTGTTATACTAAAAAGATGGATAAAGAGCTTAAAGAGGCAAAAAAAAGTATAAAAAAAACCAGAAAGCTATTAACTTTTCTTGTTGGGCTATTGAGCGTACTGTTGTTTACAATTGTTGCGTTAGTAATTTGGGCGATTATTCAAGAACAAAAGACTCCTACTAATTTTGCTGAATGTGTCCTAGATAAAGATGCCAAAATACTACAAAGTTACCCAGAACAATGCGTGGCCGATAGTAAAAGTTTTACTAACCCCAACCAAAAAGTAATACAGCCAGAACCACCACAAGAAGAGCTGAGTTCTGATGCCTGGTTGTTGTACATACCAGACGACGAATCCTACACTGTTAAGCTGGTAGATGGCTGGAACTACGAATCTTACGCTGTACAAAAAGGTGGCAAAGAAACACTTGTATCTTGTATGGGCGGCTGCCAAGAATACAAGCAATCCAACCCTGCCCAGCTGGTGAACAAAACTGGGCGCTATAGTGGCAATGCAAACGTAGTTATCACCTACGGTGCAGACCCAGTATTACTTGCCAGCTACATGCCAGCCAACGACATACCACTAAAAAATGGCGAGGTGGCAAAAAAGTACGTATACAACGATGGTAGCCAAACAACCTATTTGTATGTTGTTAAGGGCAAGCAAACTACAGTAACTGTGCAATACACCCAAGACAACACACAGAGTAGTAGTACAGAACTTATAGAAGAAATGGTAAGCACAATAGCTGTAGATTAGTTATGAATGTAGTAAATTGCCCCATTAGTATTGCAGAATGTGTCCACCCAAGATTGTCGTTTAACTATTACCAAGAAGATATTGCAGGCGCAGAAGATCGCAGACACAAAACGTTCGTACAGTGGACAAGGCAACTAGGCATCTGCCAAGAGTGCCTGGCCGGCGTAGACGAAGAGTAGTAAAACAAGCCTGACATCCTAGTTGTTACTACAGTATATTTGCTATAATACCGCTAATGCCTACCAAAAAAACTAAACCTACTACAAAAAAGCCACGCGCAAAGAAATCATCTACCAAAGAAGTTAAGTCTCGCCCTGCCCAGTCTGAAGGTATTATATTAGATACATTGAATGGTCTACTTGGTTGGGTGAAGCATCATATCCTGATTAGCCTATTAGCCGTTGTTACGATTGTTGCGTTAGGCTGGTTTGGCTATACAACGCTAATAAAGTGGCAGTTTTCGCAGGCAGAAAAAGAAGTACAAAACTTAAGCAGCGCAATTATAGACAAGCTTGGACCACCAGCATCCACAGATACCCTAAAGAGTTGTAGCTATAAGAGTGAGAAATATGCATATGGTCAAGTTGACGCAGCGTGCAGTGTACGAGTTTTATTGATATATGATGTTAAAGATGTAAGTGAAGCAATCAATATTGCCAATATGGTATCTGCTACAGCTTCTAAAGTGCATGCCATTAGTTACCATGCAAATAATAAATTTGTTGAAAATGAAAACAGTGGTGAAGTTTATCAGGAGAGCAGTGTATTTTCAGAAAAAGGGTTTCGTTGTAGTAGTAATGTTAAGTTTAATGGCTACATTGAAACTGGCGAATCATCTAAAAATGTGTCTGTGAGTATTAGCTGCGGTAAACCTGTGAAATACTATAGAATTTACCCTGAGGTATAATCTATACAGTATATAAACTGCCTTAGTACAATAGATAATAAACCGTACCTATTGGTTCAAGTCATTGTTCTAACGGGCATTAATTAGCGCGCATTGCTATAATACCGCTAATGCCTACTAAAAAAACTAAACCTACTACAAAAAAGCCACGCGCAAAGAAATCATCTACCAAAGAAGTTAAGTCTCGCCCTGCCCAGTCTGAAGGTATTATATTAGATACATTGAATGGTCTACTTGGTTGGGTGAAGCATCATATCCTGATTAGCCTATTAGCCGTTGTTACGATTGTTGCGTTAGGCTGGTTTGGCTATACAACGCTAATAAAGTGGCAGTTTTCGCAGGCAGAAAAAGAAGTACAAAACTTAAGCAGCGCAATTATAGACAAGCTTGGACCACCAGCATCCACAGATACCCTAAAGAGTTGTAGCTATAAGAGTGAGAAATATGCATATGGTCAAGTTGACGCAGCGTGCAGTGTACGTATATACCTAACTTATTTAACAAACAGTAGCGATGAGGCCTTAGCTTTAGCCAAAAAAGTCACAGATAAAACAAGACAACTCTATGTAATAGAATACGAGCAACAACCTAACTTTACAGAAATTTCAGGTTCAGTAGAGATGGATTGGTCAAAAAATAATTATACATACAGCAATTTTAGTTGTACCAGCTGGACCAGCTATAATGAATCGTCAAATGTAGACGGATCACATAATACTAGTGTAGGCATCAGCTGTGGTAAACACGTAAAATACTATAGAATTTACCCTGAGGTATAGTTTATTCTATAGACAATGTATGTGTATTTAGTAAAGAATAAAGCGCGACTATTTGTTTTATTGCTGGTTGTTGTAGGAACTGCTGCTATTCTATTTACTGGCTACGCCATGGCAATTGCTAGCACACCTTACTGGAATACGGAACAAGGTGTTACGGTATCTGCAGGCACGTCCTACAACCAAAGTAACTTACCGGCAAATCTATTAAGTGAAAGGCCTTGTAGCAACGATAGCTATAGCAACAAAACAGGCACCCAACAAACAGTTTGTACAGTTCATACTAGCGGGTACAAACTAACTCACGATGCCAAAATGGTAACTTTAGGTGGTACTGTGCTAAATCCGGTGATTAATAAGCTTAACCAATCTAGCAAACTTATACCACTAGATGGCAGTAGTAGTATGCTAGAAATACAAGGTAAACAATCTTCTGCTCGGCTTAGAATTATTAAAAATGCTTTTAGCAAAGCAATCACAGACTACCAAAAGACGCCTACGACTGTGTACATTACTAGCACCGACCAGTATAACCTTATAGATGATGCAAATAATACCTACTTGTTTTCTGACTACTATTTAAATACGTCTGCAGACAACACTTGGGTAGTCAGCCAAAATGGTAACGGTATATATAAATATAATCTTGTCACAAATACTATTCAGTACTTGCGTACTGGCTACTACAGCAAAAATGGGTATTCGCCAGAACTAATGCTCGCAATTTCTGAAAGTGGGCGGTACGTAGCCGTATACACAGGCAGAGAAAATAAACTAGAAATAATAGACACAAATACTTGCACAAACAGTACTGCCAAACGAGGTCAAGATGCCGGCTGTAGCTCGCGTAATATCACATCTGATATTACAAACAGCATATCTAATTTATATCTGCAGAACCAATTCCGGTACCTGCAATTTGAAAACGAAAATACGATTAGCTTTTATGCATATAAAGATTGGGTAAATAATCAACATTTTACCCTGAAAAAAGTATATGCTACTAGCGAAGGCAGTGTACAGAAGCGTGCTTTAGATTATTTAGCGATGGGTGATTCGTATGCTTCTGGCGAAGGTGTATACAATTATAAAGACGGTACAGATATATACGGAACCAATATGTGCCACCTGGCAATGCTATCGTACCCTTATATTATTGCTAATAAAGGCGCCGCAGGGGACACAGAATCCGTGGCATGTAGCGGTGCTAAGGTAAAGGATATTTTTGATATTGGAAATAAGGACTATATAGACGACAAACCACAAGCGAAAGGCTTCTTAGATAAAAGTTTTTCTAATTATATATATACGAACTTTATCGTAGGCAATAGACGTCAACACGATTTTTTAACTTACTATAAACCTGGTTTAATTACACTTTCTATTGGTGGTAATGATATAGGTTTTTCTAAGATAGTATCTACGTGTGTTTCTGGCACCATAGATTGTTACTCGTCTACCCAGCAGCGTAAACAGTTAGTATCTATTATACAAAACACCTACCAAGACCTTGTAACTACATATACAGAAGTAAAATCTAGCAGCCCACAAACAAAATTATATGTTATTGGCTACCCTCAGATTGCTAAAGAAAACGGTAATTGTGCTAAAAATGTTGCGCTGTCTAATAAAGAAATTGCATTTTCTAACAAATTAATAAGTTACTTAAATTCTGTCATTAAAAAAGCAAGCCTAGAAGCGGGTGTTGTATACATAGATACAGAAGACGCCTTTAGTGGCAGAAGGTTGTGCGAAGTTGATAGTAACTTAGCTGCAGCTAATGGTTTAACTGCTGGTAATACATCTGGTTTGCCTAAAGAGATTGCATACATTATTGGTAATGGTGGACCACTGGCTCAAGAAAGTTACCACCCAAATATTATTGGGCACGTGATGTACGCAAAAGTGATTCAAGAAAAGACACAATCTTTTAGTATTAATATGCCGGACCCAATACTACAAAATGTCCGTGCAGCTTCACCAGAGTTAGATGCATTTTTGCAAGACACGATTGATGATTTTGACTATTCAGATCAATCGCAATATTTATATGATGACAGTTTTGCAGAAGATGTTTTATGGCAAGGCAAAGATACATCAATCATCGCTAGTACCCAGCAATATGGCACAACCCCCAATACCAATTTTAGTTTAGTGATGTATTCAGAGCCAAGAAACGTTGGGTCAGCTATTAGTGATGATGATGGTAATATATCTGCTACCATACATATTCCTGACGATATTCCTGCTGGCTTTCACACATTGCATCTTGTTGGCAAAACTATCAATGGTGAGGATATTGATATTCAGAAGATTGTGTATGTGGCAGCGAGCGAAGCAGATATAGATGGCGATGGCGTGCCAAACGACCAAGAGCTATGCCTAATTGGCGAACCGTCAAACACAGATGTAGACCAAGATGGTATAGATGATGCATGTGACGGCTTTATTGATCTGCCACCTACTCCAACACAACCAGCAGAAAAAGAGCTAATACAATCTGAATCTGCGCCGCTATCACAATTTATCAGCAATGAACCCCCTACATCACTATCTGTAGCAACCAGCACGATCCCATTTAACCCTGTAAATAGTGCACCGGTGCAAAACACTCCCACTGCAAACACAGCTACTACACAAGATACCCCACAGCAAACTAACCCTACACCTACACGCTCACAAAACGCCAATACACAGGTTGCAGGCGTAAGTAGTGCCGTTGAAAGCAAACCACTCAGCGAACGTACAGCCACAAGCTGGTGGGTGTATTTGATGGTTGCCACTGCCGTTTTCATAACGTCTGTTACGTTCTACCGGCTCATAGCTGCTAAAAACCGCGTATAATAAAGCATAATGGCAAAAATAGTAATAGATGCGCGTGAATTAAGAACCAGCACTGGCCGCTACGTAGAGCGTCTGCTGCATTATTTGCAAAAAACAGATACCGCCAATAAGTATATTGTGCTGCTAACACCAAAAGATTTTGATACGTGGCAACCAAGTGCCAAAAACTTTTCTAAGCTAAGTTGTAAATACAAAGAATTCACCTTTGGCGAACAATTGGGGTACGCCAGAATGTTATACAAGCTAAAGCCAGATTTAGTGCATTTTGCGATGATTCAACAACCAATATTGTATTTTGGTAGGTCAGTTAGCACGTTTCACGATTTAACAACCGTGCGCTATAAAAACCCCAATAAACCAGCTTGGATATATTGGGCAAAACTACCTGCTTACTGGTTGGTTATACAAATTGCCGCTCGTAAAAATAAATTACTTATAACGCCAACAGAATATGTAAAAAAAGACGTTACGCAGTTTACAAAAATTAGTCCTGATAAAATTATTACTACCCTAGAAGCAGCCGATGAATTTAAAGAACCTGCAAAAGCGCTACCCGCGTTACTTGGTAAATCTTTTATTATGTATGTTGGCCGGCCACAGCCCCACAAAAACCTCAGCCGGCTTATAAAAGCCTTTAGTGCATTAAAAAAGAAGCATCCCAGCTTACGGTTAGTGCTTGCTGGTAAAAAAGATCCTATACACGCTACGTATGTAGACTATGCCCAGCAGTTGGGTGTGGCAGAAGACATTATTTTTACCGGTTTTGTAACCGACGGCGAGCTACGCTGGTTGTACCAAAACTGCCAAGCGTACATCTTTCCTTCTTTAAGTGAAGGGTTTGGCTTACCAGGGTTAGAAGCGATGCTGCATAGTGCACCCGTTGTAAGCAGTAACGCAACCTGCTTACCAGAAGTATATGGTGATGCAGCAGAATATTTTGACCCAACCAATACACTAGAAATGACCAAAAAAATAGATTTAGTAATTAGCGATAGTGCCTTGCGTAAAAAACTTACTACCAAGGGCTATCACCACGCTAAAACATTTAGCTGGAACCGCATGGCTACGCAATCTGTAGCCGTGTACGAAGAAGCCCTGGGGATGTAGCTACTATATTTTGTTGTTTTGTAATTTTTAGGTCATACTATTATATATATGAAAAAAGTTCTATTTAGTTTTGTGCTGTTAGGTGTGCTTACTATAAGTGCGCCTGCTACGGCCGAACAATCTATCAACACCGGCACGCCATCCAGTGATGTACAACAATCGGTAAGTGGTGATTATTTTCAAAAAAATGGCACTAACCAACCTGCCAGCAACATTACTCAAAACGCTGGTGCAGAGGTGCTCCAAAACACCCCAAATCAACGCTTAACTGTTATTGGTGCACCTGCCGATTCTACGGTATCGGCTACGAAATCAGACTTTCGTTGGGTTGCTATGTCGCTGTTGCTATTTGCCGTTTTAATTAGCCCTGCTATTTTGTATGCGCGCTCATCGCAACCTTCTGGTGAAAACCAAGCCAATGCATCTGCTACGAATGCTGAAAACAAAGATGCAAATAAAACTGATACAACCGCAGTGGTTACGAATGACGGTGCAAAAAGCACTTCCAAGAAATTACCAAAAAAGAAAAGTAAAAAAAGTACCAAAAACAATCCAGCGAAGCGTAGGAAAAAAAGCAAGAAATAACCACCTTTTTAGGCGTGATTACTCTTATGTATGTGTACTATTTATGTATAGGCTTGTCGGCCTAGTCGGCAAGTGCTTCTGGGTCTGCACTAGGTTCTTCTGTGCTAGCTGGTGGCCTTATAATAATGTGTCTGTCGCGGCCTTCGCCTTCTGACACCGTTTCTAACGAATATTCAGCGGCTACTTTATGCACAATGCGTCTATCGGCCGCATTCATAGGCTTTAGGCTTAGTGGTTCGTTGGTTTCTTTTACTTGGTTAATCCATTCTAGAGCCGTTTCTGCAATGCGGTCTTGACGATGTTTTTTATAATCTGCAATATCCACATTCACGCGTGTGTAAGCGTACTGCTTGCTCCTAAGCGACATGCTTACCATATACTGCAAGGCACGCATGGTATCGCCCCGCTGGCCTATTAAAAAGCCGTTCATGTGGGTACTAGGGACCGATAGTTCTATAACGTCGTCTTCTGCCGTGGCATGGACTTCTGTATTTAACCCAAAAAAAGACAATAAATCTTCTAGATATTTTTTAGCATATTGTATAGCTTCTTCTATTGAATCGTTCATGGTCACCTCCTCTTTTTTGACTTCGCTTTGCGCTTAGTAGATTTGGTAGATTTTTTTGGTTTAGGAGTTTCTGGTGCTGCTTGTTTAACGTAGGTTTTAACACCGGTTTTTTTATCTACCTTAACGGCTGGTTCTTTAGATATTACTTCTGCTTCTACTTTTTTACCATCTACCGATGCTTCCATTTCGGTTACATCTTGTTGCAAAATACGGCGTTGCTGAACAATCGCCACTAATGCGCCAACAAACCAATACAACGATAACGCCGATGCTAAGTTAATGGCCACAACAAACAAAAAGAACGGAATGATATACAAGGTAAACTTACTGGTAGCTGCCTGAACTTCTGTTTGGTCTACCTCTTTACCGCTGCCACTATCTTTTAGTATTTGGCGGAGCGAACGAGCATTTTTGTCTGTCATCATAAGCTGTTTGCTCTGAATATACTGAGTGATAACACTCGCTACCACAAGTAGCATGGCTGGCCAGTAAATAACTGAATTATCTACCGCCGGACGCGCCAGGTCTATAAAACCCAAGAATACAGTGTGTAATGTTTCTGTACCAGCTGCTAACTGCTGAATATATGGGAGTTTTTCTACCCAAAAATAGCCGTTACTCACAATTGTTTCTGGATTTTGTGTAATTTTAGAAATTGCGTAAAACAATGCCAGCAGTATGGGTAGCTGGGCCAATAAAATACCAATAGACGCCAGCGGCTTAATTTCGCGTTCTTTATACAGCTCTTGCATCAGAGCGTATTCTTTTTGCTTATCGCCCTTAGATTCTTTTTTAATTCGTTTAATCTCTGGCTGTAATTTGCGCATCGCCATAGCATGATGTAGCTGCTTTTTAAGGAGCGGATACAGCGCCAACCGTACAATAATTGTAAAGATAATAATAGCAACACCAAAGTTGTGGCCAGGCAGTAGCGCTATAATAATAATTAATAGATTAAATACTGGCCTTCCAACAAGTGCGTTGAATAAGCTACCAATGAATTGAAACATACTTACCTACCAGTGTATCACGAAGTAGCGCCTACTTGCGCCAAAACTTCAGATAAATGAGCCTTTAGTTCTTGGGGTGGCATCGTAGCAAGCTTATCGCTAAAGACAATAATAACAATATCGTAACCTAAAACTCGGGCACCCATTTCGGTACGCATAAGTTCGTACAAACGCCTTCGTATACGATTTCTTTTTGGTGCAGACTTAGTTACTTTTTTACTTACCACCACAGCAGCCCGATACGACGCTGGCCGCTTATTCGGCACGTAACGCACAGTAAAGAGCGATCCACGCACGGTAGATCCTTTTCTGTTTATATAGCGAATACCGCCTTGGCCGTAAAATCTATGTTTTTTTGCTATCATAAATGGTTCTACTTACTTAATAGTAGATTATACTCTCTTTTACGAGCAGTTAATTGGGTAAATTCTACGCAGAAATTTTAACGCGGCCCTTTAGGCGGCGTCTTTTAAGCGTTAAACGGCCAGCGCGGCTAGACATGCGCTTCATAAAGCCGTGTGCCCGTGCTCGCTTACGAGTTTTTGGTTGATGAGTTCGTTTAGGCATAATCAACTGAATACTATACCACGCACGCATAAATTACTCAAGTACCAACAGATACATAAGCATTACGACGCTTAGTAAAAAATACACGAATAACCTAGTTTGCAGCCTCGTTTGTCCACATATTTATGTAAGTTATCCACTATTTCTTTACTGTTGCATGGCGTTGTGAATAACTATGACCTCTGTTTTTGGTAGTTTCACTATAATTAAGAAAATATTTCAACCAAACTGTGGAAAACTATTAACGCGTCCTGTATAGTTAGTAGTAATCGCACTAATAGACAGCAACATTAACGCAATACAGAGGGGAGCGTCTAGCACATGCAAGACGATACATTATGGCAAGCCATACTTGGAGAGGTTGAACTGTCTGTGTCTAGGGGTAGTTACGTAACGTGGTTTAAAAATACCCGTGTGCTACGCAGCGAAGATAATAAAGTAGTTATTGGGGTTGCGAACATATTTGCAAAACAACAATTAGAAAAAAAGTTTAAACCCCTGCTAGATGAACTTGTGGTTAAATATGCAAACCAAGGTACCGTATTAGAATTTAAAATTCACGCCGGCATTTCGCCACCTACGAGTAAAAAAAGTAATCAAGACGATACGGTGGTAGTAACACAAACAGCCAAGCCACAAACCCAAACAACAATTAGTCAGCAAAATGGCTCAAATTCGGTTACCCATTCGTACCGCCAAGGATTAAATGAACGCTACACTTTTGATAGTTTTATTGTTGGGTCAAATAACGAACTTGCCTATGCAGCCTGCCAAGCGATTTCACACAACCCTGGCACCAAATACAACCCTATGTTTGTGTACGGTGGTGTTGGGCTTGGTAAAACCCACCTTATTCAAGCGGTAGGTAATGGCGTGCTCGCCAATAACCCAAAAGCGCGTGTCGTTTATATAACCAGCGAACAATTTGTGCAAGAATTTTTAGACGCTATTCGCTATAAAAAAATTACCGATTTTGCAGGCCATTACCGCAGTGCCGATGTGCTTATTGTAGACGACATGCAATTTATTGCCGGCAAAGAAAAAACTCAAGAAGAGTTCTTTCACACTTTTAACGCACTGCACCAAGCAAACAAGCAAATTATTATAAGTAGCGATAAGCCACCAAAATCTATACCTACCCTAGAAGAGCGCCTACGGAGCCGTTTTGAGTGGGGCATGATTGTAGATATTGGCACGCCAGATTTTGAAACCCGCTGCGCTATATTACAAAACAAAGCCGTACAGCACGAAGTTGAACTTCCCCAAGACGTCGTGGAATTTTTAGCGAATCACTTTCAGAGTAACGTGCGCGAACTAGAAGGCGCCCTAAACCAACTGCTTGCCTTTTGTGAAATGCGCAGTCTCATACCAGATGTGCAAATAGCGGCTGGTTTATTTGGCAGTATAAAGTCACGGCCAAAACACGTTTCTGCTAAACAAATTGTAGAACGGACCGCCAAACAGTTCCAAATAGGCATAGACGAAATACTCAGCCCCAAACGCGATAAAGACATCGTGGTGCCACGGCAAGTAGCGATGTACCTTCTTCGTAGCGAGCTGCATCTTAGTTTTCCTAAAATTGCTCATGAACTTGGTAGAAAAGATCACACCACAGCAATACATTCGGTAGAAAAGATCCAAAAAGAATTACATTTTGACAGCGTACTAAAAGACCAAGTAAACGAAATTAAGGAACGGTTATATGCGTAATATAGGTTGTGGATTAATGGTGCAAAGATATGTGTATAAAAAGAGGATAAGTCTGGCTCGTTTTACACAGTATACACAGGCCAAACAAACGGGCTATAATTTCGCAAACTTATACCCTATTATGTACTCAGCCATTTCACAGTATATGCACAATAAATGTATGCAAATCACCCCAGTTTATGGTTCGTTTTACACAGTATACACAGGCCCTATAACTACTACTACATATAATATATTTAAGAAAGGAAACTCGTAATATGAAGTTACAAGTTACTCAAGAAAATCTTAGTAAAGCATTATCTAATGTTGCCAAGATTGCCATGGCTAATCGCAACCCCCTACCGATACTTAATAATGTACTTATTAAGACAATTGATGGCCGGCTTAGTCTATCTGCTACCAACCTAGAAATTGCCATAACAGAAAAAATAGGCTCTAAAGTAAAAGAAGAAGGTGCTATAACGGTACCGGCACGCCTCATGCAAGAATATATTTCTAGCTTACCTGGTGGTGTGCTAGATCTAGAGCTTACAGATAATAAATTACATATCAGCACCGATCAATACAGCTCGACTATTAACGGTGTAGTGGCAGATGAGTTTCCGTCGTTTCCAGAACTTGCAGAGTCTGTTAGCTGGAATATCCCTACTAAAGAATGTAAAAAAGGCTTACACCAGGTGGTGTTTGCTGCGAGCAATGACGAATCGCGCCCTGTTTTAACGGGGTTGTATATACACACAGTGAATGGAGCACTGTTTGCAGCCGCAACAGATAGTTACCGATTAGCAGAAAAAAAACTCATTAAAACTAGCCAAGAAATATCACTTCTTGTGCCGGCAGATGCTATGCAAGAACTCTTACGAATTTTGCCAGATACCATAGATAACGTGTCTGTCACAGCAGACGCACAACAAGTATTGTTTAAAGCTGGTGATATAGAACTGGTAACGCGCCTTATAGACGCCACCTACCCAGATTACAAAAAACTTATTCCACGAACCTACAGCACAACCGCTACACTAGCCCGTGATGAACTTGTGTCTATTACAAAAGTATCAAGCCTATTTGCCCGCGAAAGCGCAGGTAGCGTTACCCTAAAGGTAGACGACGAAGAAAAAGTCGTAAGTATTACCTCTATTGCATCACAATTGGGTGAAAACTCATCTAAGGCACCCGCACACGTAGAAGGCGCTGGTGAAGTAACGCTGAATTCTCGTTACCTGCTAGATGCACTCAATACTATAGGAACCAAAGAGGTTACTATAGGCTTTAACGGTAAGTTAGAACCATTTGTTATTACAAGTGCAGAGGCCGCCGGGCAAACCTATCTAGTAATGCCGCTTAAATCGTAGACTAGATATTGAATGTTAGATATTGGATACTAGATAAGTGATAACGTCGTTTACAGATTTAAGGGTCTGGCAAGAGGGTTACGGTGTAGTGCTTTCTATACATGATGCTTGTTCTCGGTTTCCTAAAGAAGAACTTTACGGACTTACTTCACAACTAAAACGAGCAAGTGCATCTATAACATCTAATATTGCAGAAGGATTTAGTAGTTCTAGTGCTAAAGATAATAAACACTTTTGGATAATAACAGATGGTTCATGTTACGAAGTAAAAAACCAACTAATTATAGCCAAAGATCTACAATTTATAACTAAATTAGAATATAAAGAACTATTACACAAAGCAAATAGTACTCATAAACTACTTCATGGGTTACTTAGGCCGCATAATGTCTGATATCTATAATCCATTATCTACTATCAATCATCTAACAAGCCTGCAACTGCAGCACTTTCGGTCGTACGAAGATTTTGCGGTCGAGCTTTCACCTGCTGTGAATATTGTAGTAGGCCCAAATGCGAGTGGTAAAACCAATTTACTAGAAGCAGTCTTGCTCTTGTCTGGTGCCAGCCCATACAGAGCTAGTATGCAAGATGTTATTATGCAAGAAAAACCTTGGGCCCGTATAGAAGCCATGCTTGCAAACAGAAAACGAAGTGTCAGCCTAGAAAGGGTCGGCGACATTGTGAAGCGACGCTACACTGTAAATGAAGTGCACCGCCAGCGGCTTAAATTTGAAGATATTTTACCAGTCGTGCTGTTTGAACCAGAAGATATGCGCCTACTTACAGGCTCACCAGAGCTTCGCCGGGAATTTATAGACGATATTCTCACAACCATAGACCCACAGTTCGCAAGTATAAAGCGGCACTACGTACGGGCGCTTATGCAACGTAATAATTTACTCAAACAACGGGCATCCACCATTAAAGATCAAGTATTTGTGTGGAATATTCGGCTCAGCGAACTCGCGGGCTATATTGTAGCGGCTCGCCACGCACTGATAAGTGGTTTTAACGAACAAATTAGTGACATTTACAGTACAGTTGCCACAAAAAAAACAGTTGTTTTGGTTGAGTATAATACACCGTTTGCTATTTCATCGTACGAATCAGAATTACTTAGTAAACTAGAATCAAATTTAGCACAAGATATAGAACGTGGCTTTACGTCTTATGGCCCACACAGAGAAGATATTAGCTTATATATAGACAATACTGCTGCCAAGGTGGCTGCTAGCCGCGGAGAGACACGCACACTAGTTTTGAGTCTTAAACTGCTAGAAGTTTCCTTACTTAATGAAACGCGCAACACAAAGCCTCTAGTGCTGCTTGATGATGTCTTTAGTGAACTAGACGGTGCACGCCGCAAAGCGCTTACAACATATCTAACCGACCACCAAACAATTATTACCACTACCGATGCTGACGTTGTGGCAAAAGATTTTGCCCAGCACGCCAACACCATCAGTTTATAACAATATTGTATAGACTTGGATCTATACCGGCATCCGACACACTTTGCATGATAAGTTTTGTTGCATAATCTTTTTCACTAGCATCAGTTTTGTATGTTTTAGTATCCTCATTATATTCAGCAATGATATTGGTGTTAATAATGATTGTATTGCCAATAGCTGATACATAATCTACATGATTGTTTTTACTTATAACGCCCAGGCCATGTAATAAATTAACTGTTTCTGATTGCGAAGTATCTAATTGTAATGCATATGTATCATCTGTTAATTCAGAATCCACACATGTCCTAATGGAGTCTAAAGTTACTTGCATGCCACATATATTGGTATCAGAGCTACCCTCATAAGCAATAAAACCACTATTAGTTTCTATGTCATATATAACAACATTATTCATCATGTTTAAAATCACTTTATTTTTATAAGGCAAGTAATCAGAAACTTTGAATAAAGTACGACTACTATTATTTTGAATAATGAACTCACTTTTATCCTTAAGGAATATGCATAACGTATCTTTCTGGCAAACAAATGCGGACGTATACTCATAGTTTGTTATATATGTATTTTTTTCTTTTAATTTATAAACACTGCTAATTGATAGTTTTTGTGGTTTATTATCCGACCCTGAATCTCTAAGCCTATTTTTGTAATAGTATGTTATGTAATCTCCGGCAACAACAATATCAAAACCATAGTCGTCTAGTTTAGGTAATTGTTCAAATGATATTGGTTGCATCGTGGAGTCAAAGCTTTCAAGATAGTATGCAGTCACGGAATCTTTACTATATAGAACATAGCCTTCTTGATAAGGTTTAATATTACCTAACTCGATACTATCAATGCTTCGTGTGTCAATCGGCGATCCAAAGTCACCATTAATATATTTTCTTAATTCAATAAACGGTTCTTGAGACGTTTCGGCATCGTCCACAACTGGGTAAGTTTTTATTATCATCCAAACTTCATTTTTGCTTACTTGCGCCAGACTTAACAGTTTTTGGTTATTTGATAAAAACACAAAATCTTTAGTTTGTATTACCTCGTTAGTGCTGTCAAAATACTGTTTTTTCAGCGAAGTTTCTTGATTGTTTTGACCATCATATTCTGAATTGTCTAAACACCAATGACTATAAACAATATCGTTCATGGTAAATGTACATTGATATGGATTTGTTGCGATGACGCTGGATTTAACTGACGGTGTTAATTGAGCATTAACGTTAGTGTGTTGAAAAAACCCTTTGGTATTAACGCTGCTAATATATGATTTATTAGCACTATGTACCAAAAGCGTGTAGTCGTTTTTCTTTATGAGCATTTTATTGCCATCAGTATAATTTCCTACATCTTTTTGACTAAATTGATTAACTAAAGACAGGGATACTTTTGTGTTATTTGAAGTTACACTTAAATAACCCCTAGTGCTTATGAAAAACAATATAATTAAAACTACTGATAATACTATTATTGAAACAACAATTTTAATAATTAACGATAGAGTATGGTTTTTTGGATTACTATTAGTACTGCTTATATAGATATTGTTATCCATGCCACTCACTCCATCCATAGAACGTATGTCCCCACTTTTTTTCTATTTCATCCGCTGATACTATTGAGTATTTCCCAGATTCTTCTATATCGTTGGATGCAATTAAACCATTCCCAATGTAAGTGTAGGCATGGCCGTCTCCTTCGTTACCCTTTTCTGCAGACCACATAATAGCGCCGATTGGTATTTCTTTATTTTTGTTGACCCAACCATTGTCTCTGTATCTTTTATAGGCGTCCCAGGCAGTTTCACCACTCACCATACCCTTACCGACTGATTTCCATAAATCAGAAACAATACCCAGGCACTGCCTTGTGCAACCATTGCTGCCGTGAAAGCCGCAATTAGGGTCGTTTTTTGCCCAGCGCTTGGCTTGTTCGGCGACTTGCTTACCTTTTGGTATTGACATAGGGCTGTCGGTGTAAATTTTTGAACCCTCTACGCCGATATCTGAGTTGTCTATTGACTGGTAACAATCGGTATCATCTGAGGAGTATTGCAAATTTTTATCGCCAAATTTATTAAGCCATTTTTTTGCACTACCGCCCCTTTCGGTTCTGACTACACTCTCGGTGTCACCAGAGCTCTCAAAGCCGGGTGTTGGTGTTAATCCCGGGATGTTAAAATTACCAGCACCATGCCATACAAAGGCGGCTTCTATAGGGTCGTCTTTAACTTCTTTTAAACGATCTAGGGTACTTTCATAGCCATTATTAAGTTCATGTTTTATGTAGGACAGTTGAGCGTCAAGAGTACCAGAACTTTTACCTATTTTTTCGGCATGACTTTTTAATCCCTGCTGTCTACCTGAGCTAGTCCATTGCATAATTCCATATCCGGTTGAACCATCCACAATGACCTCATTTGATCTGCCGCCACCTTGGGTAACCTTTGGGTGAAATAACGAGTTTTCTTGCTCGAGGTTACCCAAAGCACCGGCTGCCTGGACTGGCGTTAATTGTAGACCTTCGTCACTTGTTAAATAGGCCCATATTTTTGCAGCACGACCGGTTGTGGTTTTAGTGTTATAGTTCGTGTTCAAGCTAAATGATGAAAGCGGCTGAGTAGCGCTATCTTTAATTTTATTTGTTATGATTTCAGCCAGAGCATTCTTACCTTTTTCATTCGTGTGTACACCATCCTCCAGTAGTGTAATTGATTGCTTGTTTGCGTTAGTTACCTCTTGTGCCCAGTCTATGATAGTAAACCCTTGATCTTTATAAGTGTCATCTAGTACTTTGTTGCTATCCTTTTCTATTTTATCCAAATCATCACGTGTTACACCAATATTAACCCAATATATGCTTGCCTTTTTATTAATATCTTTTATTGTATCAATCAATTTCTTTACATCGTCTTTTTGAATGCCGCCATTTGTACCCAATTCAACAACTACCGTATTGGCATTTTTTATTATATTTTTGTTTTTCTTTAATGCGTCTATGCCGCTCTCCCCATCACTTTGGCCTTTTTTGTTGATAGAGCGAGATACTTCACCGTCAAAGATTATTCTATCGCTTGCGATATTTTGATCGATTAGTTTATTTTTTATTGCATCTTGTGTTCCGACCAAAATTGAATCGCCTACAAACAACACAGATCCAACTTCCTGTGCTTCATCTGCTTCGTCTGGGTCAATGCATGCAACAACCGGGTCATAATAATAAATGCCTTTATTTATCATGTCTTGGGTAGTAGGTTTGTCTTCGGCATAAGCCGTGTTTAATCCTAAACTAAAAACAAAAACCGCCAGCACAATAAATTGAATAATTCTAGATATTTTCATACTGGTTTGAGTGACTTTCATAATTTCTATTTAATAATTTGATGTAGTTGTTCATAGGATATCATTGAATTTCCGGCTTTGCTGAGCACTGTTTATAGTCTTGGTTGTCATTTAAATACCTAAGCGGGTTAATTATCTTCCCTTGACCCATTTGTGCGTACGCAAATACGCTTACATCTTTTGTAAACCCAAAGTGTAGATGCGGAGCACCAGGTGATCCGGTCTGGCCCGATGAGCCAATTTTTTGCCCCGTGTCTACTTTTTGCCCCTTTCTTACATCAATGCTGCTCAAGTGTTCGTATACAGAGTAAAGTTCATCATTGTGTTTGATTTCAACTATGCCGTATGAACCGCCTAATTGGCCGACAACCTCGCCGCTGGCGACTGCAAATACGGGTGTGTTCATGTTTGCATAAAAGTCCAGTCCAGGGTGGGGTCCTTTACTCAGGGGTTGATTAAAGCACGAGTTAATTTTAATGTCGGTTTTGAGCGGCCAAACAAATTTATCTTGTGAGTCTTCCTCGCCGTCGCCAGTGTCTTCGTTGTTGGTGTCGTAGGGTAATAATTCTTTGCATGATTCTTCATCATCAAACTCGAGACAACTAAAGCTTTTTAGTGTTAGGGTGTCAAATGCGAGTAATCTAGTACGAAACAATACTTCATCTGTATCCATGTCTTTACATCTAGATTCATAATCTGGTTGTAGATATAAAGCGGTAGGATTATTTTCGTCTTCGTACGAGTGTGTTATAAAGTCATAATTGGCAGTTATTTCTATTCCGGTGCATTCTTCGAAATGAGCTTTTTTATCAGGATCATTACTTAAGTTATCGTATACATACTCGGCATTTATATAAGGGTTTTCATATGCATCTTTATCTAATCTATCTAGATCAAAACCAACCATAGGGACGCCATAAAATACTTGTGATGGCGGTGGTGCGGCGTTTACTTTTTTAAATAACACACTATTAATATTGGACAATGTTCTTTGAGGAATAGCTGCTACTGTTTCAAGAGAGTCTTGTGCATAAATACTGCTTGCTACTTGTGCTGCCGGACTACGGTAATCTTTAATATCAAACATTTTTGCAATAAAATTGCGCTCGTCATTAATGGCTCTATACTCTCTTACAATCTCGTTTTGTTTAACCTCTTGCGCATCAGTTAATGGTTGCCCACCCATACTCATAGACGATTCATTCGCCATATATCTTCCACCCAAGAATACCGCTTCTGCATAGGGTGCTCCAGCATATTTATCTTCAGTTAAGTCAATTGCAGAACCAGCAATCCAGCCAATTATTGCATTACCCAATTCTTCGAACTTCCCTTTAACGATTTGATAAAGAGGGCTATAACCTCCAACTGTATCTACTACTTTCATTAATATATCGCCAGGCAAATTAACCACACCACAACTTAAATCAGTGGGTTTTATATCGTCCAAAGGTAAAGCGTTATATGCTTGTATAATTTGTCCAAACATAGGTATTGATAGCATTGCTTGATTGTATTGGGTGTCAGCAAATTCAATAATATTGTTTGCCTTCTGAATGAATTTTTTATTATTTGGATCAAGTTCGGGATATCGTTGAAACGTCTGCTCCGTTTCATAGTCATCATTAATAGGAACACCACTGCTTACGCTGTTTGCGTACTTTATTAAAGTAGCGTTATTCCAGTTGCCATCAACCCCATTGTCAGAAGAATTAAAATTTTTGCTGTAATTATTTAAAAACTCTGAATCAATATCATCACCTGCTTTCATTTTACTAGCAACTGAAATAAGTTCGTTTGCAGCATTCATCATTGGCATTACCTTATTAAGAGTTTGTATATTTGCTATTTGGTCAGCAGAATCACGAACAGTGCAACTTAGCTGTACGACCGCTACAACTGCACCAATTATCGTGCCTGCTTCAGTCACAATCTGACCTACCGAAGTCACTGTTTTTGACGCTATTTCCTTAAACAATTTACTACCACTCTTACCATGAAGGTCAACATCCTTAGTTGCACTTGCTAGTCGTGCCCTGCGACTGTCTTGAAACTTCTTATATGTTTCAGCGGCAGACGATTTTACAGCTTCTCTTATTTTGGTATTAGGATTATAAGTCGCGTTCGACCTTTTTATCAATGGTCTCGCAGCCCACGCAGCAGCTCTTTTATCAAAATCAGGCGAAATAGCCAGCATTTTATGTATTATTGTACGATTATTGAACGTACCACCAGCTTTAATTGATATCACATTCCCGGATCTTTCAATTGATTTAATATCTACACCAAACTTTTTGGCAATTTTTGCATTCCTGTCAGCATCAGATTTTACACCTTTTAAATCTTGTTTTAAATCATCAGGCATGTCATCTAAATTAAGTGTAATCCTTTCAAATTTGCCCCCTGGTCTCGAATATTCCATTTTCAGGCCACTTTTTGCTAATTTTTTATCTATTTTCCCAGCTCTATAAGCTTCTATTGTGCCTAATCGAGTATTTTCAAGCTTTCCATCGCCACCTCTAGCTAGCTGTGAATATACGACTAAATTACGGATTCTATGAGACATAGATATCTCTTGGTTACTAAAACTAAGATCTTGGAGCATTTCGGACATATGCAGAAATTTAAGCGGTCCAAGCGAACCTACAACAAATGCCAGTGTTGGAACAGCTATTGCAAAAATAAATAGGAGTGATTTTCTCTTTTTGATTAATGCGAAATAAAACTTACTTTTTTCTTTCATTGATGAACGAATGAATTGTGATTCACTATCGTCTGTCGAGTATAAAGAATTAGAGTTAGCTGATTCTTGTTGGGTTTCTGTTTCTGCAAGAGATGAATCACCTTGTGCAGAACTAGAACTAGAAATGTTTTTATCAGAATCATCTATAGCGGGAGATCGAAACTTATTTTCCCAATAACTATCATCAAATTGACCCTCTTTAGGGTCGCTATTTGTACCTTCTTTGTTGTCTGGATTTGTTAGTGTTTTTGGCATGCGAGTTGTTTACCCAATTTTCTCTTATAGTATACCATAAACACGATGAATGCGCATGGTACAGAATCTGGTTACCATATCTTATCTGACGGGTATTTGGCCTTGGTCTTCGAGTAGTTTTATTTGTTCTGGGTTGGTTGTTATAAGGCTTGTTTCTGATGGGCTGGCAGCAATTTGTATATGCACGTGACTTTGCCCAGCAAAGAAGAGTCCTTGCCCAACCGGGAACTGGCTGAGGCGCTTTTTTTCTTCTGATGTGAGCTTAAAGACATCTGCCAATACGTCTACGGCACTTACAGATTGTTTTAGTAAAATTTGCATAGATGCATTAGCCACAATGGCCCGCCCAAGGCGTGAACTCATAAAGTCTTCTACATCCTGCGAAATAGTGGTGATTCCTAAATTATACTTACGGGCTCTTTTAGCTAAGCTAAACATAAAACTGGCGCTATCTTCGTATTTCATCAGTTGCCAGGCTTCGTCTATTACTAGCATTCGCCTTTTTTGATCTGACTTTGTTTTATTCCAAATGTAATTAAGCACAATATACATTGCCACGGGGCGTAGTTCATCTTCTAGGTCACGAATATTAAACACGACAAACGGGTTGTTAATATCTACGTTACTTTGCTGGCTAAAAATACCAGAAAACGTACCAGTGGTATATTTGCGTAGTCGCTGGGCAAGTTGTGGACCTGTGCCCCCCATATGCAGCAAGGTGTCGTATAAATCGTGGATGGTTGGCGGGGTACTGTTATGGGTTAATGGGTCGTTGGTGATACCCGCTTTAGCGTAGGTTTCTAATAGCGCGGCGTCTAAATCTGCTTCTTCTGTTGGGTTAAGCGCTGGTGCAACCACCGAACCTTGGCTGGCGGCCATTTGGGCTTGTGCACCACCCATCATCAAACGCAACAGTCCATGTAAGGTTATAAGGTTACTGCGCAAGGCATTATCTGCTTCTTCTGTATCTACGACTAGTGGTAAATCAAACGGGTTAATACGGGTTGGCGAATTTAGGCTGAGTTTTACGTATGCCCCACCAACTGCTTCACTCATACGTTCATATTCGTTTTCTGGGTCTACAATAAATATTTCTACACCCAACATAAGGCTACGCAAAGCCTCTAGCTTTACGGCAAAGCTTTTCCCTGCACCAGATTTAGCAAATACAACGCTATTGCCATTTTCTAGGCTAAAGCGGTCAAATATCACCAAGCCACTGTTGTGCATATTTATGCCATATAAAATACCGTGATCGTCACTTAAATCGGCACTGGTAAACGGAAAACTGGTGCCAATAGCGCCGGTGTTCATATTTCTTCTAATTTGCAACTGATCTACAAATTGTGGAATTGTGCTGTTTAGACCTTGTTCTTGCTGGGCGCTGGCAGGTTTACTAAACACCAACTGTTGGCCAAGCATAGATTCTATCTTGTGGCTTACAAAATCGAGTTCATCTAGCGAGTTGCCATACACGGTAAAATACATACCAAACCGAAAGAACTTTTCTTCACCAACCTGTAGTTTATCGCGCAGTTCTTCTGCGTCTAGTATGGCGGCTTGTTTACCTGGGTCGCGTACCCTACCTTTTTCGGCATCTATTTGTAGGCCAGCCTCTAGCTGTGATACTTTTTTACGTAGGTTTTCTAGTACAACTTGGCTTTCTACCGGGTAAATAAATAACGATAAATCGACTACTTCGTCTATATTTACAAAGCTACTTATCCAGCCTGTGTGTATTTGCCTGGGGTAGCCAAAAACGTAGTAAGTCCGTGCAAAACGGGTACCAATCTGAAAATAACTACTACTAAATTCAATACTACTTGGTGCAATAAAGTCACGGAGTGCAGTAACACCTTTTTGGAATGCCGCCTGAACTTCTTGTTGTTCTTGCAAACGTTGTTGTTCGGCAAGCGCCACAGGGTCAAGCTGCTGCTTTTTTTTCTTAAAAAGACCCATTTATTGCATCTCCCTATCTAGGTTTGGCTGGGCAGCATTACCTTGCCCTTTAGTTACCACCGGCGCAGTTAAATCTGCAAAGTTTTTTAGGGGCTGGCGGGTGGCAGTATCTGGGTTGTAGGCGTCATAATAAAGCTCAATTAGTTCTTGGGTATCTAGTGCAGCACCTTGTACACCACATTGCATGAGCCCAGAAAGCACCGTTTGGGCTCGGTTTTTCAGTTCTGTTTTGGCAGCCTCTAAGGTGGCTTCGTCTATCGTTACTACCTGTTCTTTGTGGCCAAATATGGTTGTAAGTACACTTTTGCTGGCTTGGGCAACCTTTCGGGTGTCTAGGCTGCTGTAAAACGGAATAGCAATGTAAAACTTTTTATCCATTATATTGGTTTGGTCGGCGAGCGCTGCTATGTAGTTTATGTAATCTTCCATCAAAACACCTAGGAGCATGTTGTCGTGCTCGGAGCGTATTTTATCTAATTTTTCTAGGTATGGCCGAATGTCTACTTTACTTGACCTAACGAGTATTTGAACTTCAAAATACAGCGAATTTAAAAAGTTTTGGTAGGCGTATTCTACGCCTTCGCGTTCTTCTGGGCTCATAAGGTCAAAATTAATGCTCCGGCACATTAGTACCGACCTAAACGACCCATCATTCATAATGGCCACGCCGTCTCTTATTTCTGCAATTTGTAGCACGTTTTGGGTACTATTTGGGTTGCTTTTGGGCGCAGTGGCGGCTTCGTTGGAAGATGCCGACATCTGCCCTACAACGGGTGCGCCAGGTTGAGGCATCCCGGCAGCCGGCGGTCCATACTGATTTTGTGCAACTGGTTGTTGATTTTGTTGATCTGGGTACATTCTTATGGGCTATAACGAGGGTCCCACCCCTTAATGAAGCTTCACTACAACTTCTGTTGGGTCCTGCTTTTCTTGTGTTTTATGCTTGGCAAGACCAGCAATTGTAGATACCTTCAGGTTAGCATTAGCAAGTTCTATTGTATCAGTCTTTGAAAGGTGTGTCTGCTGGGAGGGCTGGCTTTCTGCTGCCTCTTTGGCTTGTTCTTGGTCTTTAAGTGCTTGCTGTTTTGCTAAATCTGCTTGCTGCTGAGGTGTTAGGACAACTTTATGATGCGATGCATATTGTACTTCAGAGCGTTGGCGTTCGAGTTTAGCGTGTTCGATAATTTTTTGTTCATCTTCTTGGGTAATTTCATGTATGGGCTGATCTGTAGGTATGGTAGCTTGTTGTTGGGGCGGTGGTGTGTCATATGAAGGCGGTGTAGCTGCTGGTGGCGTATAGTTTAGGGCGTCATCATCTGCATCGTTACGAGGCAAGGCTGCACTTGGTTGCTGCGCTGCAGCGCTGTGTATTTTTGCCATTAATTCTTGATGATGGGTCTGTGCTGCCGTTTGCATAAGGTTATCAAAATGCTGGGCGGTATCATTGTTTGCTACATCTAAAATATCGTCAGAAGCACGCACATCTATGTCGCTGACAGTTATTGGCAAGCTAACCGGGTCTATAATTCTATCAGAATTAAATTGGGCGTAGCCAGGCGTGGTATACATATTTACATCTACGTTCTTTACCGCCCAGCCACGGCTATCTAGGGTAGAAGCAAGTGCTTTTAGCCGACTACGCACTTGATTTTGGTTTAAGCCATCGGTGTAAATTTTTTCTATTCTTATAGGTGCAGTAATGTTCACTAAGTTTTTAATACCACTTTGGTCCCATATACGGACCCTCGGCTTGGTGTAAAAACGTATTTGTGCCGCCAACCACATTTCTGTTGGCTGGTCACGCCCAAGAGGTGCCGCCAACACGCCAAAAACTAATATAAATGGCAAAAACGGAATAGCAGTGTATATAACCCCAGTTGCAACCACAATCCTAAAAGCAATAAATATAGAACCTGCCGCAATAGCGGCAAAGATAAGCTGCTTTAGGCTTAGGGGCCCTAGTATCTTATCTTCTGCTTCTACGTCTTGTATTACTTTATATGTCGCCATACATCTATCCTATACCGGGGGTCCATCGTCGTTCCTGGTTCTTTCGATGTTTTCTATTCTTTCAGCGGTTTCTTGCGATATATCTCTTCTATCTTCTTTGGACAAACCTTTGCCGCCTGACTCTCTTACATTATTGGCCAATTCTCTGATTGAAGTCTCGTCTAGGACTACCTTTGCTGGTGCTGCTGGTGGCGTTAGTCCTGTGTAGGCTGTTCCCGGTGTTGGCGGTGGCATTGGTGCTACATATCCGGGTCCTGCTGGTGCCGATTGGCCTGAACCACCGCCTCCGCCAGAACTAGGACCTGAGTTACCACCACCACCAGAACCACCGCCTCCGCCAGAACTAGGACCTGAGTTACCACCACCACCAGAACCACCGCCTCCGCCAGAAAGGCCAAGCTCTCGCTTTGCTGTAGCAGTTGCGCGACCAACTAGGTTCTGATTGATAGCTATACTCTCTTTTGATGCATCAGACATAAACTGAACGTTATGAATTTTATCTGGTTTTGGCTTTCCATCACTATCAAAGTCTTGACTAAAGTAAATGCTATCATGTGAAGCTATAATCTCGTCACCACTCATCTCCTGAATTATTTTTGCCTTGTCAACCTTTCTCGCTTCTCTGACAGCGTCTTTAGTTCCTGCCCTAGTCTTTAGGTCAGTTACGAACTCATCTTGGCTTAGGTTAGTAACACCTTGAGAACGTGCCGCATTATAGTACTTATTTAATAATTGCTTCTTTTCTTCAGTGTCATCAAAGATACTACCGTCTTCTATGGCCAGTGCAGTATCAGATGTTAGTACACTCCTATTTGTTGATTTGATAGCTGAGTATGTATCGCCTACACTTATCATCCTATTCCACTCTTCTTCTCCGTTTCTATCACGCAATCTTTCTAGCTGATCATAGCCCTTTTGCCTAACGAGTATATTGTGAGCAGCTTGTCTGTCATATATGCTTCTGCTTGATCCTGTTTTTTCAAGATAGTCTAAATATGTGTTGTGATCCATAGATCTTTCGGCCTGGCCATGCAGAAACTCAGCTTGCTGCAATCTTTCTTTTTCAAAGTTTACACCGCGGCTAGCTATTGCGCGTGCACCTGATTGGGTGGGTAGTAATTTTCCAGTACCCAATCTAATGGCAGAGTTTCCAATGAACTTTCGTGCTCCCTTTGCACCTGGCCTATATCTCGAGGCTGCTCTATCACCAACCCACTTACTTGACGCTTCGCCGCCTTTACGTGCGTATTTACTTCCAAAGCTTTGCATGCCACTGGTGATTTTTCCAAACACACCACCTGCTGTTTTAAACATACTTGGAATAAAATAGTAGGGGCCAAAATAAGCTATCAGCACCATTAGAATAACTATAGATGCCTGCCCATTCACAGCCAAAACATTCCATACTTGTGGTAGTGCAGCAGCTGTAACTGATTCTGTGCCGGTAGCTATTAAATATGCAGCTACCTTACCCACTGCGAGCAAGCCGATGACTAATGGGTACATAAGGAGTAGTTTAGAAAAGAGCTTCCACCAGCTATCAAACCATTTTTGCGTACCAGGCAGTATCCATGCCACAATTGCAAGGGGCATAATGAGTACGAGTGCTAATATAAATACTTTTCTTAGTACAAGTGTAATAAACGCGACAACCACCGCGCCTATTACAAGTATAATTGGTATGAGCAACCCGAACAATCCAGCCCCACCTATTGCTGCTATACCTGCGCCTACAATTATGCCACCCGCAACCCCAGCTTCTCCACCACCAATACCAGAAATATTGCTAAGTACAAAAGATATCGTTTCGTTTTGATTATAAGCGTCCATTAAATCAGGAAAAGGCGCCAAAATAAGAGCATTTACGCCATCACCAAGCGCATTCACAAACGCAATACCCATTGCTGCAAGATAATACGATGTGAAAATCAAAATGGTAGCGATAACTATTTTGGGTATTATTTTTTTAATAGTATAGGCACTAATAAAATCAAAATTAAATATTTGGGAGGCAATTGCAACAAGCGCCACGAGCACCAATACTGTTGTTGCCACAGTTCGAATACTTGCCCAAGCTTGGTAAACACCACCATCAGCAGCCAAGGGCAGTTCATTTATGTGCAACAAAGTATACAGTTGCTTTTCGAACCACATGGTAAAATCTCCAATTTTCTCGGCAGGTTCGCATATTAACCACCCAAAAGCACCTGCTACATCACCACAAGCACTTGCGTTAGCACTTGCTAGTCGTGGTGTATCAATTTTTTCATTTTTGTCATATACGCCTTTTATAACCGCACCACCGTTTGGGCAGTTATAATTGAGATCTTTTTTATTAGCGTTATTTGGTATATTACCGAATTTAGGGCAGCCGAGCGGTTCGTTACCCCAGTTAATATTTTGGGCTGCCTTTGTAACTGATTCATCTTCATTCTGTAGATCAATTGCACCTTGATGATAGTTTTCGTCCGCACAGTTGTTTCCTCCAGCTTCGTAGAGCACAGCTCTATTTACGAGAGGGTTAAAAATATTTGGATTGATAGCTTTATCTATCTGTATACGTGAAGAACAGTCTATAGTACCCTTGCCGTAAAGGTCGACCTTTTGCTTCCATCCATTATCATTACCAGCCTCTTTGCCAAAGATAACTATATTACCATCTCTGACGGCGAGAAAAACATTTTTGTCAGCATTGTAATAAAATAAGGTGTTGTCACGGTCTACATCTACATAATCACCTGCCGCAAATGCAACAGTAGAAAAATGAGTCATAGCAAAAGCAAAAATTACCAACAATGGTAAAAGTAGTTTAAGAGTCTTCTGGGTTTGTTTTAATAGCATAACTACTATATAAAATTTACCATTTTATTGCATTTTGAGCAAAAGTCTCTACAGGTAAAATGACACCATGCATTAATTGTAATAGATTTATAAAGCTAGTGAATTACAATGCGTAGCACTATATATAAAAGTAGACTGTGTATTACAAGCTAATTTTATGGTTTAATAAGTGGGTAAAGTATATTGATTAAAAATGAAAAAAACATTATTTATTTTAGCAATTGCAGCGGCAAGTTTATGCGGTACTACCATGCCTGCAACACAAGCTGCCTATGCGCAGGGCTTAAAACAGCCTTCACCAACTAATGGTCAAACTACTGCATCTGACATTAAAGATAACCCAATAATTAAATGGATAGAATTTTTTATTAATGTGCTTTCTGTAACAATATTAGCTGGTGGTTCTGTCATGATTGCGTGGGCAGGCATACAGTACATGACAGCAAGAGACAACGCACAAAACGTACAAGCGGCTAAAGAAAAAATATGGAACGTTGTATTTGGTTTAGTGGCCTACTTCTTTTTGTACGCCTTTATACAGTGGTTAATACCGGGGGGCGTGTTTTAATGCAGCTCGTTGCCAAAGTTCTCACAAGCCTAGCACTATTACTCGTACCAAGTATGGGTATTGCTGTGCTAGGTATAGTACCGTCTACGGTGCATGTTGTTGCGCAATCAGATAATCCAGAAAACCCCCGTCAAGCAGATGGAACAGAAGCAAACATACAGGCAGAAGGTAATAAATGCCGGCCAGGTAGCGGAGGTCTGCCTCTTCCAACCTGGTATCAGTACTTGCCGGGGCAAAAAGTAAATGGGCAATGTGAAATTAAAACAGATGGCCTAGGTGGAACAGTCATTATTCTAATACTTATGGGGATATTTGATATCCTTCTATATGTAGCAGGCGTTATTGCTGTAGTGATGATTATTTGGGGCGGTTTTAAATTACTTACGAGCGATGGTGAACCGCAAAAAATTGCCGCTGCCAGAACAACGCTGTTTAATGCCTTGGTAGGTATGGTAATTGCAGTTATCGCGTCGCAAATAGTTGGCTTTATTGCCGGAGGACTCGCCTAAATATGAATATTTTATACACATTTTCAGCAATAATTAGTTCTGATTATTTACCAAAAACAAACACAAATAGTTTTGGCACGATTTTAAATTACGTTCTCGCTATTTTTGGAGCAGTTGCCGTCATTATGGTTGTCTATTCTGGTATACAACTGATTATTTCGCAGGGTAATTCAGAAAAGGTTGCCCAAGCTCGCCGTGCGATTATATATGCCGTAGCGGGGTTGGTTGTAATATTTTTTGCCCAAGTCATTGTTCTGTTTATATTTAATAGGGTGACGTAGCACATACATATGAAAATGTTTTTGACATCTTTATTCGCCACAGCACTACTTTTTTTGACCATAAGTCCTTTAGCGATGGCTGCGAGCGCAACAGAAGATTTAACCGAAGTGTGCAAAAACAACCCAACCAGTTCACTATGTAAAGGCTACGATAAAGGTAGTGACGCCGACCCGGGCGATAACGCAATACTAATTCTTATTAAGAGAATAATTAATATATTATCTTTTGTAGCAGGTGCGCTTGCAGTTTTTATGGTTATATTTGGTGGTTTTAAGTACATTACCAGCGCTGGTGAACCGCAAAAGGCAGCAACTGGGCGGCAGACTATATTGTACTCACTTGTTGGGTTAGTGGTTGTTGTATTAGCAAATCGGTTGATATTATTTGCAATAGCAAAGTTATTAAACTAATAAAGGATATAAAATGAAAAAACTCTTTTTAGTAATCGTAGCAGTGTTTGGACTAAGTGCCGCTGCCCTGCCAGCATTGAGTTTACCCATATACGCTAGCCCAGTAACAGATGGCATCAATGCTACGTGTCCGGATGGTAACTGCCAGCAGTACGACAGCGAGGGCAATAAAATAGGTGTTAAGGCAAAAGCAAACAACCTCGTGCAAGACATCATCAACATCTTTTCATGGATCGTTGGTGTGGTATCGGTCATTATGGTCATATTTGGTGGTTTTCGGTATATCACTAGCGGGGGTGATGCTGGTAAAGTAACCAGTGCCAAAAATACCATTGTCTATGCACTAGTTGGTTTGGTAATCGCGGCACTCGCGCAAGTACTTGTGCTTTTTGTGCTTGGTAATGTAACCTAAAGATAAATAAAGGAGTAAAAAAATGAAAGCGTTTTTAATAGGCCTAGCAGCACTCGCAACATTTGCTTTCGTAGGCCCTGTACTTACAACTACTACGAGCTATGCACAGATAAAAAAAGGTGTCGAAGCTACATGTACCGGTGACCAATGTGCGGGCAGCGCACCAGCAAAAGTTAACACTCTGGTAGAAGACATCATCAACATCTTTTCATGGATCGTTGGTGTGGTATCGGTCATTATGGTCATATTTGGTGGTTTTCGGTATATCACTAGCGGGGGTGATGCTGGTAAAGTAACAAGCGCCAAAAATACCATTGTCTATGCACTGGTTGGTTTGGTAATCGCCGCACTCGCGCAAGTACTTGTGCTTTTTGTGCTTGGTAATGTAACCTAAATAGTGAACGAACGATTATATATTTACAAAAACATTAATATATGGTAAAAAAGTATCATAAGCTAACGTTAAATAAGGAATTTACATGAACAGACTAAAAACATTAATAATAGCGGCATTCACAGCTGTAGGTATGCTCGCTCCATTGACCGTTCCTGCTATAGCAATTGCTCAAAGTGATATTCAAAGTGGCCTGTGTGGTGGCGCAAACTTGCAAGCACCTAACACTGCTGGCGACTGTACAAATATCAATGACGAAGCATCAGAAGGTGTTAATGATACGGTAAACCTCATCATTAATATCTTTTCTTGGGTTGTTGGTGTTGTTTCTGTCATCATGATTATCTATGGCGGTTTCCGCTACATTACCAGCGGTGGTGATGCCGGTAGCGTTACTTCTGCAAAGAACACCATATTGTACGCAATAGTAGGTCTTATCATCGTGGCGCTTGCGCAGGTTATTGTGAAGTTTGTACTTGGCAACGTTGCCAACACAGCATCCTAGATAGCTGCACACCAAACGTTAAGTAATCCCCCTTTTACAAAAGGGGGATTTTTACATATAAAAAGACTTCTAGTTTTACCCAGAAGTCTTTTTTACTTTAGCAACTACTTATAAAACTTGAATTTTCTTAACCGTGTCTTGCTGTACCTTTGTAAAGCTAATGGTTAGAACGCCGTCTTTTAAAACAGCTTCAATTTCATCTTCTTTTACTGGCACAGGTAGTACTAAGCTACGAGAAAATTCGCCCCAGTAGCATTCTTGCAAGTGGTAGTTTTCTACGTCTTCTTCGCCACCCGCAGATAGTGTCCCGCGAATGCTTAAGGTGTTGTCTGCAATACTCACATCTAGATCGTTCTTGTTAACGCCAGCAGTTCGTGCCTTAACAACAAGTTTTTCTTTTGTTTCGTATACATCAACCGCCAATTGTCCTAAGATTGGTTCGTTTTCGTCCCATTCTTCTTCTTCTGCGACTGGTTGCGCTGGTGCGGCAGCTGGAGATACTAGATCTTCATCACCCAAAAACGCAGCCGTTAGCTCTTCTTCCATTAACAGATCATCGTCTGCCGTACGTCGTGCCATGTTACCCTCCACGATTATTTATTTGCAGCTTTTTAAGATTTGATTTTTTATCTTTACATGAGATTATAACTGACATACAGAGTAGATAGCAACTTTAATAGCTATATTCACAACATAATTATTACAACATGAACATTTTAGATACCGCCCTATCACTAGTCGCACCACATCAATGTGTTGTGTGTAATGCTGAGGGCGCAGTTTTGTGTAAGTCATGCGCAGCTACGTTACCTACCCTACCAAGTATTTGTTATGTATGTGGCAAAGCTACAAAACATAACAACCCATGCCAACAGCATAAAAGTTCATCTGCACCAATTGCCGTATACATTGCTACAGATTACCAAGGAGCTATTAAAAAGCTCATCAAGGCGTACAAATTCGACTATAAACGTTCGGCTGCAAAAGATATTGCCTATTTTTTGCAACTCAATATACCCTATCTAGACTCAGATTACGTGCTTACATATGTACCCGCAACAGGTAGCCACATCAGAGAGCGTGGTTTTAACCATATGCAAGCCGTTACAAAAGCACTTGCCAAAATGCAAAAGCGTAAAGTAATAGAAACATTAGTGCGCGTAACATCTGTTACGCAAAAGGGCGCAGACAGGCCCACCAGAAAAAAACAATTGGCGAATGCGTTCCGCCCGATAGCTGGGCACGTTGCAGGTAAAAAACTTCTTATAGTTGATGATGTAGTGACAACTGGGGCTACAATAGACGCTACAGTAAAATTATTATACAAAGCAGGAGCCCAAGAGGTTCGCGTGGCTGTCGTTGCGAGAACACCTTAGAAAATTCTTTTAAAAGGAGCTGCTAACTGCTATAATTTTAAGCTGTCAGCTACCACTAGTAGTGGAGGAGTACCCAAGTGGCTGAAGGGGACGGTTTGCTAAATCGTTAGATCGGGGCAACCTGGTGCGAGGGTTCGAATCCCTCCTCCTCCGCCAAATCAAAGCACCCCCTTTATGGGGGTGTCTTGATTTACTGTAGCAGGGATTTGAACCCGAGCTCGACAGCTTTAGCTGGCGATAGCGAGGGCTTCGGGCGCCAAGCAATCTCACGCAGAAACTCGTTTAGAGTAAGATTGCTGCGCACTGAAAGCATCCCTCCTCCTCCGCCAATATAAAATCCCTGCATTTGCGGGGTTTTTAAATTGCTGTGAAAAGTGCATTCGAAACCGACTACATAAGAATCTTAATATGTGTGGGGTTTTACATTATTGTGGTAAGAAAACATATATAATACTGATATGAAAGGGTCAAAAAACAAACATACGTGGCTCGCTATTAGTGGTGTAATTTTTTTGCTTATAGGGAGCATTATGTTACTTAATATCTGAAGCTCTATTAATAACTTTATGGTAAAACATAATACCCAAAAAACATTTACACGCGAATATAACGCCCTTGGAAAGCCACTCGCCCTACTAGGCTTTGAAAACATAGAATCAACTACTGTATGTAGTGAAGCAAGTAATTATTCTTGTGTCGTTACCAACAAGGCGTATATGCCATTTGATACCCAAGTAAAAAAAGACACTGCTGTAGATGTTGCAGACAAGCTTAGTTCACAGTTACAGTTTCAGGGTTGGACACAGCGCGAAGACCAAGAGCTACAAGTTAAGCAATGGTTTAAAGATGTGCTATCTGGAAAAGATTGGTATCCAGATGCCTATGCTTATAAGCAGGTTGCCAATACGTACTGTACATTAGATTTTTTTGTTGCATACGCTAACCCTTCAACGCCGGCCATACAAGCTGTCTATGAATGCAGCAATCCAGCTACTGCCCCTTTCGGAAAATTCCCACTAAAAATGCGACAAAAGTAAGCTAAAAGGTAGCAACACTCCGTATACTTTCGTTTAGGTATCAAACTAAACATCAAGAAAGGAGTGTCGCTATGACTAAGCGTACACTAACAATCTACGAAACAGCATGGAATATGTACCAAGCTGAATCTACCATCAACCAAATAGCTCAGGTAGTATCCCGCGATAGGGCTACTGTCTACCGTTGGCTAAGAAAGATCAAACAGATCGGCATCCGGTTGTTTCTGAAGCGCAAGACCACCGCCAAGCACCGTCGCCCCAAAGCTCAAATACCAGAAACCACCATCCAAAAGATAGTAGACATTAGAAATGAGTTTGGCTGGTGTGGCGCTAAGATACGTAAAGAACTCAAAGAAAACCATGGCATTAGCCTGGCTTTATCCACTATCTACCGTTATCTTCACAGACGTTTCACCAAGGCGGCTGTTGGCGTACGGCGCTACAAGAAACATAAAGCTCTCGTGGCAGCTTCTGCCCCAAGAGAAGTAATCGAACACGACACAGTAGACCTGGGTGGCGGTGTCTATGCATATACAGCCATAGACATATTCACGAAGGAACCAAGTGTAGTAATTGGTACTAACCTAGAGATGAACACCGGAGCCGGGGCTTTTGCCATCCACAACGCCTTCTACGGGCGTACAGTATTGCACCAGTCGGATAACGGCTCCGAGTTCCAAACAACCTTCCGAGAGGCTGTTGAGGCTGTCAGTGAGCATCGTTATAGCCGTCCGTACAAGAAGAACGAACAAAGCCATATTGAAAACTTCAACAAATCTCTCAGAAGCGAATGCTTCCCAAGGGGCGAATACCAACAAAAAGACATCGCAGAACTACAGGAACGAGCCAACAGATTTACCAAACACTACATTAACCGTAGATGGCATATGGGGTTACCTGACATGATGACCCCAGCTCAATTCAAGCAATATTATAAAGATAATCCGGAGACTGCTACACTGGAACTAGCGAAAGTTACGGAAAAGTCGCATTTGGGGTGAGATTTTACGCTTTTTAGTGTTTGTGTAGTTTTTTGCTATACTATCTTGTTGTACGGAGAGGTGTCCGAGTGGTTGAAGGAAACGGTCTTGAAAACCGTCGTGCCGGCAACGGTACCGAGGGTTCGAATCCCTCCTCCTCCGCCAATTTAAGATCCCCGTATTTGCGGGGTTTTTAAATTGCTGTAATAATTAGGTTAAAACCCGAGCAGAGTGTTTAGAATTCTGTCAAAGCTATCTGATTTGAACAAAACTTTAGTTAGATGTTGGAATAGAAAAGCCAGTCTAGCATCGTGCGTTCATGCCTCTTTCTCTTTCTTATTCTAAAAACAAAAATATCTATAATTGTAAGTTATAAATTATACTAGAATCATGTTTGAAACCAATGAACAAGATGTACTTTCAAAGTTAGAACGCTGGGGCACTCAAAACGATAATGTAAGAGCAATGATATTGACTAGCTCTCGAGTCAGTAAAAGCTCAAAACCAGATAAGCTATCAGATTATGACGTAGAATTAATCGTAAAAGATTTACATTTATTTAACAGCGATGACTGGTTAGACTATTTTGGACAAACATTAGTAAAGTGGCCACTCATGCCAAGAAATGCTGGCTTTGCTCCGGGTAGTCTTACCAGGCTGGTTGTTTTTAAAGACTTTCCTAGGGTTGACTTTCAAATTATTGATAATCAGCACTTTGATAGCACAGACTATAATAACGGATACAAGATAATTATAGATAAAGATAATATAGAATCCAAAATAGTACACCCTACTTTAAAAAAATACATAGTTACCAAACCAACTGAGAGGGAATTTTATGAAACTGTAGATGGCTTTTATTGGGATTTACCCTATATAGCAAAAAGCTTGCGTCGTGGAGAAACGGCCTTTGCTAGGTATATGCTATTAAGCGCTATACGATATGAATCATTCGAGAGAATGCTTTCATGGTATGTGGGTCTTAGTAACAACTGGAGCATTAACTATGGCGTTCACGGCAGAAATTTAGAAAAGCTTATGGATATTGATTTTGCAAATGAGATAAATAGTATTAGCGCAACTAGTGAAAAAAAAGAAATATGGCAAGCAACACTTAGTATGGTTGATATATTCGATAGGATGTCACAAGAAGTTGGTACTCAGCTTGGCTATACAAAAGAACCCGTAAACAAAAAAGCGGTAATTGTTTTATGTGAAGACATGCTTAATCTAAATCTCTAACTAAAACGCAACCTTCTATTGAGCTACTAACCTTGAGCTTACTATGCCTTACTCTAATGCCCACAACTATCGTCAGTAAATACACATATTATGCTTTAGCAACAACATCACATTTGGTATACTTACTACCTGTATGGAGAGATGTCCGAGTGGTTGAAGGAACATGTCTTGAAAACATGCGTGCCGGCAACGGTACCGTGGGTTCGAATCCCACTCTCTCCGCCACAAGCAAACTTTTTTGGAAATTGCCGTCCGCATGGGCGGCTTTTTCTTTGGCTGCGCGGAGCGCCAGCCAGATGTTTTCAGGGGGGAAGTGGGAGCTGGGGCGCGGCTGGAGCCGCGCTTTTTTGGTTGTTAAAAACAGGTTCAATCCGTCAATTTCGCTAAAAGCCTGTTTCATTGCCGCTGGCTCGGCACATTTTGCGATTTCACAGAGAGAAATCGCCGTTTTGAGCCACTGTCGCATAGGTTCAACCCAACTATTGGCGGCAAGCGTCAGCTTGCTGGTTTGTTCTTCCAGCGACTTCTTTTGGCTCATCAACTCGGCTTGCTTGGCACGGTACGCATGTTGGTCAATATCTTGGTCTAGGTAGCTGTCGAGTAGTCGCTGGAGCTTGCTCTGCAAGCTCTGTATCTTGTTTTGTGTGTCAGTGATAAACACCGCAGAACTTTGTTCTGCTTTCTTCTCGTCTTCTGCGAGCATTGTTTCTAGCTCTACCGCCCACGACTTCGGCAGGGCGTAGTCCTGCAAGATGTCGGCAAGCTGTGCGACAAGGTCGGGTTCGGTTATGGTCGGCTCTTTGCAAGCAATCGTTTTATGTTTCCTTGAACAACGGTAGTAAATATACTCATGTACATTGCCGTTTTTCTGGTATTTTATCTTTTTCTCGGCAGTAATCGCCATATTGCACCCGCCGCAAGTCAACAAGCCGCACAAGGCTTGGGGCGCGTTCGCGCCCTTGCGCTTGTGTCCGCGTCGTTCTAGCGTCGCCTGTACATAGTCAAACAGCTTCTTGCTAATAATCGGCGTATGTTTGCCCTCATGTACCTCGCCAGCATACTTAAAATGTCCGTAGTAGATAGGATTGGTCAGTATTTTCTTCACCATATCTTTTGTGAGGTGCTTGCCGCTCCTCGTTTTCACACCCTTATCTGCCAGAAATTTGGCAATATCTTGCAGGCGGCTACCGCCGAGAGCATACAACTCAAAGGCTTGCGCGATGATTGGGGCGCGGCGTTTGTCAGTAATAATCGTATGTATGCGCACGTCGTTGATATACCCAACAGGCGCAAGCCCCGGAAACTCGCCCCGCCGTACTTTCTGGCGCAAACCACGCTTCGTATTCTCCGCGAGGTTGTCGATGTAGTATTTGCTCTGACCAAACGCAATAGACAGCATAAACTTACCCTGACTGGTATTTTCAAACCAAAATGTCGGAAACTTGAGCGATTGCAGGTGCGTTTGGTCGAGCAGATAGACAATCTGTCCGCCGTCTATACTATTTCTTGCCAATCGGTCAGGGTGCCACGAGATAACTCCACTGGCTTCACCAGCTTCAATTCGAGTAAGCATTGCGCCAAACTTGAGGCGTCCCGGCACTTTGGCGGACTTCTTTTCGATAACAGTGTCTACTACTGTTAGTTGGTTATCTTTGGCGTACTTTTTCAACTCCGCTATCTGTGCCTCGATAGACAAAACTTGTTTGTCCTCGACATCGGTACTCTTGCGAGCATAAATGAAATATTTTTCAGCCATCGCTACCCCCTAGAACTTAAATAGCCGCCTCGCTGGACACAAGCTAGGAAATCCCAGATTGTACGAGACGGCTATTAAAGCCTACAAAAAACGGAATTTCCGAAAATTAACTTGTGTCCACTCTTATTTTACCAGAAATCCGCCTATGGCGGACAACCAAAAAAGCGCGGCTCCAGCCGCGCCCCAGCTCCCACTTCCCCCCTGAAAACATCTGGCTGGCGCTCCGCGCAGCCAAAGAAAAAGCCGCCCATGCGGACGGCAATTTCCAAAAAAGTTTGCTTGTGGCGCAGTTTTACAACCGAGCTAGAACCCATTTTGGCGCAAATGCCTGACGCACTGGCCGAAAACCCCAAAAAACTCCTCGCCTGATTTTCTGAAAGATTTCCCCCGCCGAATTTTGGAAATTGAGAGGAGTTTTTGGGGTTTTATCATCGCCGTTAAGCGGCGATATCTTCGTCCCGTTCTTTCCCATGACGTATTCGTGAGTACGAACGGTGCTGTACGAGTTGCTGCTCGGCAGGTGTCAACAATCCATTAACGGAACGCTTTCCAAACTCTTTAATGATTGTTTGCTTACGCCCTCTCTGGAATTCATCATCTTGGTCGGTTATCTCAAAATCTCCTTGGCGGATTCTACGAAGCTGTGTCTTTTCTTTCAGCTGCATTGCTTTAAGAAACCGGTGAACATAATCGGCGCGGGCTTCACGATGTAACTTCATCAATTCATCCGCATTTGTCATGCCCGCCTCTGGATCGTTAACAAGTTTGGCAATAAACTCTTCACCATTTAGCGTAGAAGTTCCATCTTCATGCTGTAACGAACTTCCTTTAATCTGCTCTCCGGCTAACTCACCGTATTTTTCGATAAACTTTCTAATAATCGCGTCTTTATATCTACTGTTGGCAATAGCACCACCGAGCGCATCTTCTGCCTCGCCAACAAATGTATCTTCCCATTCAATCGATTTCGGTTGCTTGCCCTCAAACACCGACTGACCGCTCGTCACTAGAGGCACTGGTGCGACTTGCCAGTTACGGCCACCGCCAGTTTCGGCAAGTATGTCGTGCAACTCCTGCTTATCACCGTTACCACGAGCAATCATGTACGAGAGTGTTCGACTAGTGCGACCGTTGCCATCCATAAATGGGTGTGCATACAGTAAGCCACCAGCAACCGTAAGTGCAGCATAATCCAGTGCATCTTCATCGGGAATTTCGGCATCACTCAAAAACTCTTTTGCTACTGTCCATGTATCGCGCAAAAGTTGCTCTTTTTCCCGCTGGTCGGGCACTTCATGCGTCATTAACCCGACCGTTTCGCCATCAAAATGCTGGTTTTCTACCTTACCAGTTCGTACAAGTCCCGCAGTTTGTTGGACAAGATCAAGGAACTCGTTTTCATCTAGGTGCTCAAAGTAATCACGACGCTGTGTAGAGTCTTTGAGTTGCTCTTGGGAGTTGAAAAACTCTGTAATATCTTCTGCGCGGTTGTCTTTATGGGAAACTATCTCGTTCGACATGGTTTAGCTTTCGATTTTCTTGTATTTTTATTTTATAGTTAGACTGCTTAAGATACTAGCACATTATTGCTCTTATGTCAATGACCGGTTGTCATAGTAGAGCGTCTAAAACCCCAAAAACTCCTCTCAATTTCCAAAATTCGGCGGGGGAAATCTTTCAGAAAATCAGGCGAGGAGTTTTTTGGGGTTTTCGGCCAGTGCGTCAGGCATTTGCGCCAAAATGGGTTCTAGCTCGGTTGTAAAACTGCGCCATAAAATGAGCCCCAGCTTGTCTGGGGTATATTTTATGGCAAAGTGAAGTATGCTCGAACGCCAAAATGTATTCAATTATAGCCATTAGCGTGTAAAATAAGCATTAGATGAACCCTAATGACCCGTCGCAACAACAACCCCCTGCTCAGCAATGGAACTACACATCTGGCAATTTAGTAGAAGATGGTGACCAATCATCCCCAGAATCTTTCCAGCAGTATGACGCTGCTCAAAATGGTTCAATTGTAGCCTGGAGTGCGTCTGAATTTGTACAACACGATAAAAGCGCTAAATGGTACTTTACTTTAGTTGGTGGCGCTCTTGTACTGGCTGCAGTAGTGTTTGTGTTTACACGGCAACTATTATCGGTAGCTGTTGTCTTTGTTATGGCAGCCTTGTTTGGTGTGTACGGAGCCGCTAAGCCAAGAACTTTACAGTACGAAATTACACCAAGTGGCATACAAATTGGCAACAAATTATATTCGTTTAATGCAATAAAGAGTTTTTCTGTTATTAACGAAGAAGGCATACCGTATATACAGCTTTTATTACAAAAGAAATTAAGTGTGCCCCTTACGGTATATGTTTCCCCAGATCAGATTGATCTGGTTGTAGATGCGCTCGGTAAATTTGTACCATACGACCAAAAAAGACGTGATTTTGCTGACAAACTAAGTAGTAGACTGCGCTTTTGATGAGCAGCACCGCCAAAGGGTTACTGTGGATTTTTTCTGGGCCTACGTTACTTGTAGCCATGGCCATGTTACAAGTAATTATTAGATTATTCTTTAGTGCAGAAGATAATGTTATAGCTTCACTTATAAACATTGTAAGTTGGTTGGCAGGCACAGTAGCAGTATTGTTATTTATTGTTGGACCAGTTGTGGGTATTATTATCCTTGCTAAAAAGCAAAATAACCCTGGTAAGTAGCCGTTTAATCTGGTATAGTAACCATTGCTTATAAGCACCCGTAGCTCAGCTGGATAGAGCGTCTGTTTGCGGTACAGGAGGTCGTGCGTTCGAATCGCGCCGGGTGTACCATGTAAAAACCCCTAGTTTGTCTAGGGCTTTTTATATTGCTTCACTTATCTGTTGGTAAAGGGGGATTCGGCCACAATCCTACTGCCAATCAATTGGCAATCGGTTTCGGCCCCGCCTCAACTCTGGCACATTCGTGCGTAGGGTTTCCGGCCTTGCAAACTGCCACTGGCAGTTTTCACCCTATCGGGTTCGAATGCACTTTTCACAGCAATTTGAAAACCCCGCATAAAAGCGGGGCTCACAAATTGGCGGAGAGGGAGGGATTCGAACCCTCGGAACCATTGCTGGCTCACTTGTTTTCGAGACAAGCCAATTCAACCACTCTTGCACCTCTCCTCGGCTGTTTATTATCATCTGTCATGATAATTATTTCAAGCACCAACGCCCCAAAGTGATAAACTGTACATATGAATCAAATATATTGCAGTAACTGTGGCAATTTGGTGCCGGCGAGTGCCAATTATTGCACCCAGTGTGGTGCAGCAACTCATGGCCACGCTTCAGCAGTTTTTAGAGCTCAAGAACCACCCGTAGAGCATCCGCAGCTCGTGCGTCAGCTCCCTAAACAGGCGTTGCGTGAACATGTTGCATATATACCCAAGCAGAACTTACAGGGTGATGGTATATTCTTCTTCTTTGTAAGCTATTTTGGTAAAACTTTTCTAATGTTTATGTTGTTGCTGGTAGGCGCCGCACTACAGCCGTACCCTTTTGTATTTGGTCTTATGGGCTACTTTTTAATACTCTTACTTACGTCTTTATTTGTGTATAATAATTTTTCCTACGAAATTAACGAAGATGGTTTAAAGATAGAATCTGGTGTGATTCATAAACGACAAGTATCTTTGCCGTACGAGCAAATACAAAACGTCAATATAGAACGTACTGTGTTAGACCGTATATTTGGTTTTGCACGTATTAGTATAGAAACTGCCGGTAGCGCAACAGGAGCACCAATTGATACAGGGGTGCTTAAATCAAAATCAGAAGCCTACATACCCGGTCTTCACATAGACCAAGCCAAAAAAGTGCACGATTTATTAATAGATGGCGCAGACGGCAGCGTAGAGGATTAACAATGCAAGACAGTATTTTTACAAAAATTATTAAAGGCGAAATACCCTGCCATAAAGTGTATGAAGATACCAAAACCATAGCTTTTTTAGATATCTATCCTATCCAGCCAGGCCACGTACTCGTAGTACCCAAAATACAAGTAGACCATTTTGATGATTTAAGCCCAGAAGATTACGCCGCGTTATTTAATACCGTACAAAAGGTTGCGAAACAAGTAAAATCGGCACTTTCTGCCACCCGTGCTTGTTTGCGTGTTGAAGGGTTTGATGTACCGCATGCTCATGTCCATGTTATTCCTTGTAATGTAGCCAATGATTTTTATAATGCAAATAGAATGCAACAAGAGCCTGATCATGCTCGTCTTGCTGCAATGGCTCAAAAATTGTATATCAAAGGGGGTGAATAATGGCGTCTTGGGTAGCTGCACTTTTATTTGCCATAGGCGGTAGCGCATGGCTATATAATGTCGTGATGAAGCAAACAGGTAGCAACACAAGAGCTTCTATTGTAGTAACGATACTTGGGTTTGTGTTTATGTTTGTAATATTTTGGTCTGTTTTTGACTTTGTAGCTGGCATGGCAAACTAGATGAAAATTACCATCATCACTATTGGTAAAAAGCATGATACAGCCATAAAAACACTTATAGAAACGTACCAACAGCGCATACAAGCTGCTATGACACTAGAATGGCGTTATGTTTCACCCAGCTCACTTGCAGCCCAAGCTGCCCGCAAGCAAGAATCACAAAAACTGTTACAGATTGTTAAACCGAGTGATATGGTGTGGCTACTGGACGAGCGCGGTGAGCAAATCAGCTCACCTGCCCTTGCAGCCAAGCTAAATGTTATGCAACTACACGCCGTGCGTAACATAGCCATCATTATTGGCGGTGCATATGGTGTTGATGACACCGTGCGCTCACGAGCGAGCTGGGTGTGGTCTTTGTCTTCGTTAGTATTCCCACACCAATTAGTACGTTTATTGCTGGTAGAGCAGCTCTACAGGGCCACACAGATAAACAAAGGCACTGGGTACCATCACGCCTAATACTAGGTTGTGTCTTTGCCCATAATAGATGCAATATCGTGAGCGACCGTTATATATAGTTCGTATTTTCTTCTTGCGTCTAACATTTCTTTGGTGAACCATGCGCCAGCAATGTCAGAATCCCAACTATCATCTCTGAATTTCGCATATTCTCTATCTGCCATGGCTAAGTATTTTGCTACTAAATTATCTACACGGTATTCTGCCCACGCAAGCCTTTTTTCATAACCTTCAGAAGGCACCTCATAAGTTTCGCTCATAGCACCTCCTGTTCAATGGTTCGTAATAGTGGGATGATAAACGGATCTTTCCAGCCGTCTAGTCTGTACGGCGATCGTGCATCTTGGTTGTAGGTTCGGTCAAATACAACGTGCTTCCATTCTGCTCTATGGGCATCTTTAATTTCTGGTCGGTCTTCGATAATTGCTAGCCCGCTACAACTTGCCTTATCTTTGGTAATGATGGCTGTGTCTATAACCCAATGCCCAAATTGTGGAACGAAGTGCTCTTCTAGCCATGCAAGTTTATCTTGCTCGCAGGTTGGGTTTTTTCTGAGTGGTGCGCTGCATATTTGTGGTGTGTAGCCAGCGTCTAGTAGTAATTCCCAGCCTTGATGGGTTCCCTCAATAACACCTAACTGCGTAAAAAAACCAGGCTTTGATATAATTTCACGCACAATTGGTTTGTGTTCTGGCGCCATGTCGTCATCTATATAAAAGCTATTTCTTGGGTGTGGTATTGGCACGTGTGGGTACAAATCTTCGAGATCCTGAAGAACCTTTCCATCAAAATCTGCCATGACACCATCCATGTCTACTAGAACAATACTTTCGGGTGTGCGCATATTTTTAATCTCCTTGATTACAGTGTAATTCTATTACAAGGATAAGAACGAATATAGAAAAATAGTATTGACTCAAATAAAGTTGACAATAATACCATTAATAAACTGTTATTATTATATCAATGCATTATATTCAATTATATATACTTGACAAACTATCACAAGCTAAGACACTTCGTAATAAAGATATGCGCCCACCACGTGTAGAGAGTAATTTATATCAGTATCACTTAAAACAGCTTTTGTTTTTTGGGTATGTTGCAAAAGTAGATGGTTTTTATACACTTGCTAATAAAGGGCTTGCCTATGCCGCAAGACACAGTACAACATTAAAAAAAGAGCGTTCCCAGCCGCAGGTACTTACGATATTGTTTGTAATAAATCAGAATGGGCAGGTACTTATTAGAATTAAACACCGACAGCCGTTTATAGGTATGGGCGGCTTGGTCATCGGTAAAATGCATCGAGACGAAACAGTATTTGCCGCTGCTAAAAGAGAGTTTTTCGAACGGGTGTGTGAGACGGCTGAGTCTATAGAATTTGATTATTTTGGAACCGCACATGTTGTCGTGAGGCAGCATGGCTGTGTCATTTCTGACTACATCGGACTACTTATACGAGTTGCTGTACCAAACGACATCCTCCTGAAATCCAAAGGTGCTTTTTACGATATAAACGCGATAGATAGATGTCGTTTATCGCCTGGTGTTGATGAGCTGCTTGATGCGTATGCTCGGCAGACCACATTTGTAGAAATTGAAACAGAATTTACAACTTAGTGGTTAGCTAACTAAAGTGCCACGGCTCGTGTCGCCCCCTAGCAGCGCTAACACATCTTGTGGGTTAGGTTGGCAAATGCCTATTGTGATTGCCTTGTCGGCAGCAAACGCCATGGCGGCTTTGTCCATTACTGCTATATGTTTATTTGCGAGCACATCACTATAAGCAATACGTTCATATCGCACGGCATCAGAATGGTGCTCTGGGTCTTTGTCGTACACACCATCTACCTTAGTGGTTTTTATAACAATCGGACAATGCAGCTCAAATGCTTGTGCGACCACGCCAGTATCTGTCGTAAAACCTGGCTTGCCCAAGCCACCCGCAATCAAAACAACTCCCCCATTACTTAACAAAACTTCAGCATTCTGGTAGCTAAAGCGTTCACATACAGACTCAACAGGTATATTACTGTAGAGTCGTATATTGTTTAGGCCTTGTTGCTTGAGTGTCTCTGCTAAAAATAACCCATTTTGTACAGTCGCCAGCATTCCCATTTGATCTGCAATAACTTGATTAGTAAAGCCATTGGCGTGTAGCTTACTACCGCGCACAACATTACCCCCACCCATAACACACGCAACCTTATGGCCAGCCTCTTGTAACGCGACGACTACACTGGCTACACGGGTTGCGTAGTTAAGGTCAAACGTGTATTCATCTGACCCTAATTGTTCACCCGAAATTTTTAACATAACTCTTTGCTGCACTATTTCCTCCTCGCTATTAAATAGACACTTTCGTTTGATTGCATACGTACATATACTAAACCAGTAACAACCTTAATAATACACAACCAAAAACACATATATTTAACACGACCGTGTTAAATATATGTGTTTTATGCAAAAGAAGCATTTATTTAAAGTGTTGAGGATGAGTAGTGTGTTTGGCTTGGTAGTGGATGTCAATGCGTGTACCGTTGCTCATACCCAACGGTTATTTCGTTGCAATACAAGCCCGATAATATAGATTAATTTGCAATATTTGTATACTACTAGCCGTATCGTGCTAGAATAATAAGTAATGTCAGAGGTGGGTCCTAACCAAGAATTAATATTAGCGCAGGCAATCGCTGCTGCTAGAAAAGCGGCTGGGTTTACGCAGCAGGAACTTTGTAATACTGCAAATTTGTCGTATAGCACCTTAGCAAAAATTGAACGTGGTGCTATAAAGACACCAAGTGTTTTTACTGTAGCAACAATTGCCGCCGTTACGGGTACCACCGTAGAAGCTTTAACGGGTATTACCACAACACAAGCACCTGCAGCACCCGCAAAACAGTACCAAACTGCCAAAAATGGCGTTCGGTTTGTGTACTTTGACGTCAATGGTACATTGGTACGTTTTTTTCAGCGTGCTTTTACACAAATTTCAGCCGATACTGGTGCGTCTGCAGATGGTATAGAGGCAATGTTTTGGCACTATAACGATGATATCTGCAAGGGCCAAATGCCAACAGAAGAATTTAACTCAATTTTGGCAAAACGCATTGGTGTCCCATCAATAGACTGGGGTAAATACTATCTTGCCAATATAGAACCAATCACCGAACTCAAAGAATGTGTTGCGTGGGTAGCAGATCACTACAAAATAGGGCTTATGACTAACATTATGCCGGGATTGTTACAGCAAATGCTACAAACACATATTTTGCCTGATGTTGCGTACGATGCCATTATAGATTCATCAGAAGCTGGGTACATTAAGCCAGAACCAGAAATATACCAAGCAGCTCAAGATATGGCAGGCTGTGAACCGGCAGAGATATTACTTATAGACGATAGCAGGCCCAACCTGATGGCTGCGGAACGGCTTGGGTGGCACGTACTGTGGTTTGATGATTATCGCCCAGAAGAAGGCGCCAAGCGCATCATAGAAGCCCTTGCCTACGAAGGCTAGACTAAAAAGACTGAATATTATATAATATTTTATGCAGCACAGTGCTATGTTTTTCCACACTAGGAGGAGCAATGCCAGAAACGTGGGTGTTGGTGTATCGCACAAACAGCGAGACCGCCTGCCACCAGATGAACTTTATCTGCGGCATAACGCACTGCAGTTGTGGTGCGAAGATCGCTTACGCGGTCGACTCGTCCAACGGGCAGATGTTGCCCAAAGGCAGCCGATGGAACAATCTGCCGGTTGTCAGTATGGACGAAGCCATTCAATTCACCGGCAAGCAACACATGCTCCATTACAAGGGCATGGTATGACCACTGCCCCCAAACGCCTGCCCCCGAGCGATATCGGGGGCTTTTCTTTAGCTTATTAAAATATGTTAACTTTGGCTGAGTGTTTCAAAAGTAGTAAGCTCGGCTTCTAGTTTTTTTAAGAGTTCTTCTTCGTGCAACATTTGATCTTTAGTTTGTTGCACAACGGCTTTTGGTGCTTTTTGCGTATATGCCTTGTTTTGTAAGCGTTGTTGCAACCGTTCAATGAGTGCACGTTTTTCCTCTTTGGCGACACGTAATTTTGTGACGTACACTTTTGCGGTATGCAAATCTATGTCTAGCCAACAGTTGTGTTTGGTAGTTGTAAGGTGTAGTCCCCTGCCCGACTCTACTTCCCCTACCCTTTCTAGCCGCCCAAATCTGGCGATAATATCAGCGTTATCTTTTAGGAATGAATTATTCGTAAAGTACAAACTTGGGTTTTTAACGTCCAACGCGCTACTTATATACCGTATTTCAGTCACAATATTTTTAATATCGGTAAAATTAGTTGCCGCTTTTTCATCTACTTTTACTACAGTAGGCCAGCTAGCGCGAATTAATAGTTCCTCTTGTTTCCAACTAAGTGTTTGCCAAATAGTTTCTGTCACAAATGGTGCAAACGGATGCGTAATTTTAAGAGCAACTTCTAAAACGTACGCCAACACATTTTTGTTAAGTTGCGCTTTGCTGGCTTCTACGTACCAGTCGGCAAAGTCGTCCCACACAAAGTGGTAAACGCGGTCGTACGCTTCGCTAAAGCGATACGTGTCTAGTAACTTGCTAACGTCTGTAATAACCGTATTTGCCCGGTCAATAATCCAGTTATCTGCAAGCGACGATGCTTTTAGGTTTTCACGTGAAAAATCTGGCCCCAGTACGGTTTCGCAGTACCGTGCTATGTTCCAAAGTTTATTACAAAAGTTTCGGCCGGCAAGCACTTTACTGGGTGCATACGCCGCACTATAGCCAGCCGTTCTACCAGCTATCATACCAACGCGTACGGCATCTGCACCATATGTACTCAGCTCATTGTTAGGGTCAATAACATTCCCCAAACTCTTGCTCATTTTTTTGCCGTCTTGTGCCCGTACCATGCCGTGCAGGTAAACGTCTTTAAATGGTGCCTTACCTGTTACATATAGACCGATACAAATCATGCGGGCCACCCACTGGTATAAAATATCTTGGCCTGTTTCCATAACACTATTGGGGTAAAAATCTTTGTAATCTTGACTGTCTGGATAGCCAAGCGTCACAAATGGCCAATGTCCGCTGCTAAACCAGGTGTCAAATACATCAGGGTCACGTCGATAATGTTGGCCGTTTAACTCTATGACTTCTTGGTCTACCGATGTGTTGAATATCCAATCGTCTGGGTCGTTAATGTTTTGGAATGCAGGAATAGGTATACCCCATGCGATTTGCCGGCTGATGTTCCAATCTTTGACAGATTGTAAATAGGTAATCACTTGCTGCCGTTTACTGGCTGGGTAAAATGTAATTTCTTTATTTTGTAAATTTTTTATGGCGGGTGCAGCTAGTTTTTGCATACTAATAAACCACTGGTCCATTAACATTGGTTCTATAACACTGCCACACTTGTAACAGGTACCAACTCGGTTTTTATAGTGCGTATCTACCTTTACAAGCAAGTCTTTTTCTTTGAGTGCATCAACGACCGCTTTGCGAGCTTCGGCGACGGTTAAGCCTTCAAATCTGCCAGCTCGGTGGTTCATGGTGCCATCATGGTTAATTACGCGTATCGCTTCTAGGTTATGTCGCTGGGCAACTTCCCAGTCGTTAAAGTCGTGTGCTGGTGTAATCTTAACGACCCCAGTACCAAAAGTACGATCCACCATTGCATCTGCAACCACGCGTATTTCAAATGGTCCATTCACGCCTTCTACAGATATTACTTTGCCAACAAGGTCTTTATACCGTTCGTCTTCTGGATGTACAGCTACAGCAGTATCGCCAAACTTTGTTTCTGGGCGAGTTGTAGCGAGTTCAAATGGCCCATATTTAAGGTAATATAGTGGGCTTTCTTTTTCTTGATATTCAACTTCTATATCAGCAAAGCCAGTACGGTGGTGTGTGCAGTAATTTACTAAACGTTCACCCCTGTAAATTAGCCCATCATCCCACATTTTTTTAAACGTGGCATACACAGTTTTGACGACGCTGTCATCTAGTGTAAAGGTGTAACGGCTCCAATCTACGCTCGCCCCGAGTGTACGAAATATCGTTTCAAAAACATCTTTGTTTTGCCCAACAAAATCATATATTTGGTTAAATAGTTCATCGCGCGTAAAGTCAAAACGGCTTTTACCCTCTTTCGCTAAATGCTTTTCATACACCACTTGAGTTTCAAAACCAGCGTGGTCAGCACCTGGTGCCCATAGTACGCGATCCCCTTTCATGCGGTGATACCTTATAAGGGTATCTTGAATAGCAAACATTAAGGTGTGGCCTACATGCAAGCCAGCATTGGCGTTAGGTGGGGGCAGCACAATAGAATATGGTTTCCCCTTGCCTTCTGGCTTAAAGGCACCACTCGATTCCCATAATTCGTATATGGTAGATTCATACTGGCTTGGTTCGTATGCTTTAGACAAGTTCATCTAGCTCCTTTTTAAGGTTTTCACGTGAAATGACCTATGTAATTAACAGAAATAATCAACTAGTATTGTAGCTTAATAATAGGGGTAAATCAAAGAACACGGGCAAGCAAGACGTATATTCGTACTAACATTACATAGATAAATTTGGTTCTATGGCAAGGCTATATGGGTCGGCTGGTGTTTGCCCTAGCATTGCTTTATAGCAGCCAAGCGCGGCAATCATTGCGCCATTATCGGTACAAAGGGCAGGGGGCGCATACGTAATATCTATTGGTAATCGACTTTGTAGCTGTGTGCGTAGTTCTTGATTCGCAGCGACGCCCCCAGCAATAACGACTGTTTTGGGGGCGTACTCTGTATACGCAGCAAGCGTCTTATCGACCACTGTTTCTATGGCTACCCTTTGAAAACTTGCTGCCATATTATGTTTTTGAGCTTCAGAGAGCCGCTCTGGCAGCTCTACGGATGGAGTGCGGTAATCTCCACCTGCAGCAGCCTGTGATGCCCTTAGAACGGCTGTCTTAAGCCCAGAGAAGCTAAAGTTGTAGGCACCCCGTATCTTAGCCTTGGGTAGGGCATAAGCAAATGGGTCACCATCTTTTGCATATTGTGCAATATTTGGCCCACCAGGGTAGGGAAGCCCAAGTATTTTAGCAACCTTATCAAATGCTTCACCAATAGCATCGTCTTGCGTTTGCCCAAGCAGGGTGTAAGTAAAATGATCGTTAAATAATACGAGTTGGCTATGCCCACCACTTACTATTAAAGACAACACAGGGAACTGTGGCTGTGGTGTTACTAAAAAGTTTGCATATACATGGCCTTCAACATGATTAATCGCATATAACGGTTTGTTTTTTGTTATGGCAAGTGTACGGGCAGTTAAAACACCAATGAGTAAGCTACCAGAGAGGCCTGCGCCATAGGTAACCGCAATACCATCTATTGCTTGCCAAGCCTTTGCGGGACTGGATAGGTTATTTTCACGTGAAAATTGCTCTATGGCATTATCTATAGTAGGCAAAATAGCTTCTATGTGGCTACGAGCAGCAATTTCAGGAATAACTCCGCCATACTTGGCATGAATATCTACCGAACTCGCCAAACTTTGCGCAAGCAGTTCGGTGCCATCGCGAACAATAGCAACACCAGTTTCATCACAGCTACTTTCTATACCAAGAATTATCATCGGCTATTAGTATACAGCGAACGGTTGTGTGCTAAAAGCGTTAGCTTGGTCTTTAGGGCAAGAAGCCCGACATCTTTATACCTAGAATCTTTATGTGAACCCTAACATCCACTGTGTATTTACGGTATTATATGTTGTATATGAGTAGTGTAAAAAAATTAGCAAGAAAAATTATACCAAAACAACGGCTTTCTCGTGCCGAAGAAACGTATCGGCTCGGCAAGGCAAAAACAGCATATGCGCTATATGGTAAGGCACCCAAAGCAGCTAAGGTCATCGCCGTTACTGGTACAAATGGCAAAACAACAACCTGTGCATTTATAAACGCCATGTTAAAGCAAAGTGGCTTAAAAACAGCGGTTTACACTACGGCTTTTACAGAGGTGGCAGGTAACTACCAAGATAATACAACACACATGACTGTTGCCAGCCCATGGAGCGTACAAAAGTTTTTCAAAAAGGCTAAAAATGCCAAGGTAGACTGGGTTGTGTTAGAAGTCACTAGTCATGCGCTTGATCAACATAGAATTTATGGAGTAAATGTAGACATAGCAGTCGTTACAAACCTTAGCCAAGATCATCTCGATTACCATAAAACTATGGATAACTACGCAGCGGCAAAGGCACGTTTAATTACCGAATTTCAGCCAAAAGACGTTGTGCTTAATGCCGACGATGAGTGGTTTGAATACTTTGGTAGGAAAGTCAAAAAACATTTGCATAGTGTTGGCCTGCATAATGCCACAGACCAAATTAAAGAGATGCAACTTACTCCAGAAGGAACCTCATTTTCAGTTGTGAGCAAGCTCGGTCGCACTGATGTGTCTATGCCAATGGTAGGGGAATTCAATGTCTACAATGCTGCCATGGCTGTAACCGTAGGGGTAATTATTGGATTAGATAAAAAAGCCATTGCCACCGGTATTGGTAATTTAGCGGTTGTGGCAGGTCGCCTAGAACCTGTAGTCGCTGGCCAAGATTTTGCAGTGTTGGTAGATTACGCCCATACGCCTGATGCATTAAAGAACGTGCTTCAAGCAGTGCGGGGTATTACGCGTGGTAAACTTCGCGTTGTATTTGGAGCGACGGGCGATAGAGACCCCACAAAACGCCCAGATATGGGCAAGGTAGCGATGCAAAATGCTGATATTGTGTATTTAACTGATGATGAAACATATACAGAAGATGGAGACGCTATACGTAGTGCCGTAAAGCAGGGTATAGAAGCCGCAGCGTCAGATGCAGTGTATTTTGAAATTGCAGACCGTAAAGCTGCTATTTTGCAAGCTCTTAAAGACGCCAAAGCAGGCGATGCTGTGGTGCTTGCGGGTATAGGGCACCAAGATTACCGCAATATGGGTGGCAAAAAACAACCGTGGGATGAACGCGTCGTCGCCAAAGAACTCCTTACAGAATTATTAGGGTAATTTAACTTAAACTGTTTTTATCGGCAAGCTCTAGCTCGCATTGGGGTGTAGTGTCTGATGGTTGCCCATGAATAGTTAAGCTAGCAGATCTTAGATCTTCGCCTTGTAGTGCCGCTACACCTGTGGCTATATAGATTATAGGCATCGGTCCAGGGTGTTCGTCAGGTACAGTAAACGGGTCATTTTCTTGCGTTATAAAAATATTATTAACAAATAAATCCGCGTTTTTGAGGCCCGTCTCTCCAAGGGTACGCACGAGAAGTGGTACAGCTTCATTTTGACCTATTTTCTCTAGTATACTCTTAAATAAGTTAGTGTTTCCATTTCCTATTTTGGTAACAATATACACTTCTGGCATTAGTTTATTCTCCTATCAAAGGGTACGTAATGTGTGCCGTCTGTTGTTTCTAATTGTCGATATGGCTTTATTAAGCCGCTATCTTCGTAATATTGCAAGGTTGCAAATATGTCTCTACTGGCGACGATGGCATTGTGGTTCCCCCTAAAGTCAATGGGCGCTAAACCGTCACTACCGGGTGGGTTATTGAATGACAGGTAGGCTGTGCGATGTTCGGTTGAGGCAGCAATATAAAGTTCAAAATCTTGAGCTGTAACTCCATGCGCATCGAAGGTATAATCGTCAGTTATTTCGTAGCCTTTTTTATGAGCATGCCGCAATATTGTTTCTGGCCGAGCCTTAATATCTACAGACACCCACTTTTGTGCATCAAGTAGCTGTAACCATAAGTCTGTACCAGCCAAATCCTCACCTCTGTTTGCTCGTTCTACATTGATGTCGGCAGCTATGAGTAAATTCTCCCATGAATGCTCATGCCAGACACCCGCAAGATCTGCTAGTAGTTGCTCTTCTAGATTTTTGATTGCCTCTCCAGTACAGATATTCTGTTGTTTATTAAAGTCCATACACATACTAAGTACATTATTTTTTGTGATACTTGTTTGGTATGAGCTATCCATTAACGTGCCCATGGCTGTGTGCATTGTTGAGCAAATAGACACATCACCACCGTTACTCGCAACCATACGTGCCAAATTAGGAATTGCTAGTAATAGAGCGGCAGTAGCTTTCGCTAAGTCAGGAATATTCATCTGCGTAATAGTGTCTATAGAACCATAAAATCCCCTTGTAGCTAAGTACGGGTGCGCTTGATTCGCAACCTGTATACCACCCCTCACTTGTTGTCTAAAGAGTGTTTCAGCTTTTGTATTTACTAGTTCTGGTGTACGTATTTGTGTCATTTTTAATATTGTTATTAAGTAGTATTAATATAGCACATTACTAAAATAAAGTCAATTTATTACAGATGCGAAAAGCCCGATAGGCTCTGTTTTTGCACCTGCGTGTTAATATGCGCGGGCTAACAGTTGCTATCGGGCTTATATGATACTACAGAGGGTGGCCAAGAGGGCCACGAGTGTATTGCATCTCGCAGCCCTCTTGCCACAAACCTTGCCCCTAGACTGCGTGCCTGCACGCAGCCACAGTGATGATTGTCCCTTGCAGGTCACTCATCAGCTTCTCGTCACGTTGGTGCCCGTGAGTGGTGATGGTCAGCTCGCCATCGCGTCCCACCCTCGCGTCCACTACCTTCACGTCCATCACCTTGCGGTTCGAGCGCAACGTTGCGGCTAGCTCACGGACGTCTTCCTCGCCAAGACCAAACGCCGTCAGCAACCGAACAGTGTAGCGGTTGCCCTTGACCCACGTGATGTACGTACGTGGGTCAAGCTTGTACAGCTCTGCTTCACGCGAGCATCGAGCGATGACGCGCTCCACCTTCTCCCGGAGCCGATCGACTTGTCCGATCACCGTGCTTGCCGGCTGTACTCGGATCACTCCATTCTTCAGAGTAGGGTTGCCACGCCACCCACCAATTTTTTGCAATCGACTGAGCAGCCTCGTGAGCTCTTCGCTGGTGAGTTGTAGCTCACTAACGTTGAACGACAACTCTCCCTGCTGGACGTTGACTTCTGGTAGTACCTTCAAAGGTATCTACCTCCTTGTATCATTGTAGGTACACTTGCGAGCGGGATTGCTCACAAGCTGTGTACTGTTATACACTATTTTAAATAAATTGACAAATAAAATATATTTTGTTCTAATATGTTTATGACTAGTGGAGCAAATGAAGCGATAACTCAGTTTAATAGCGAACAAGAAAGACAACTCTCTGCCGAAGCGTTTGAGGCACGGAATCGCCTGATTGAAACTGTCTATACTTTCCTAGATATTGCCTTGCAAGAAAATCAAGATCAGTACACCAACATGCAAGCTGCTTTCGCGCGCGGTAAAGCTACCTATACGTTTGACCACTACGTAGTAACGTCAGATCAAGACGAACATTTAGCACAACGGGGTGAAGATTACCGCCCAACCATATTACTACGGTTTAAAAACGTACATAATACAGCGCCGAGTCACCAGGTGAATAGTACAACAGAAATAATTATTGCCATTCCAACACAAGATGAATTTACCGTAGACCGCACCACAGATATTAGTGATATTGACCTTTCCGACAAGTCAATTTATGTGTATTGGAATGTAGGCGATGATTCAGAAAGTTGTCATGAAATATCAGCAGAAGGTGTACGCAAGGCCCAGCTCGATATCAATAACGCACATACTCCAGAAACAACGTTTGACTTTATTTATGCTCCACATTTTGCCCCACTAGACACCGCTGCAGCGCTCGTAGCGCGTTTAAGGCAAGACTTGCGCAACCTAGATCTTGTACCGCACTTTCGCGTTACTGTAGATGCGTCTGGCTCAGAGATTAGTCGCCAAACTTAAAAAGTCTTGACGCTTAAAAACAAACTGAGGTACGATATATTAGCACTTAGGACATTAGAGTGCTAATATATATGTATAACTGATAATTATGGAGGAAACAATGAGCGTACCAATACACCCACTTGCTGACTATGTCGTTGCTCAGCAAGAAGAAGCAGAAAGTAAGACCGCCAGCGGTTTGTACCTGCCAGAAAAAGCAGCAGAAAAGCCTAAAACTGCAAAAGTACTTGCTGTTGGTAAAAAAGTAGATGGCATAAAAGCTGGCGACCGTATTATATACAAAAGTTACAGTTCTACAGATGTAAAAGTAGACGGCGTTGAGTATTTAATTATTGACGAAGAAGACATTTTAGCCACCGTTAAGTAAGCAAGATAAAAAGGTAGTGAGTAGTTTACGTAAACTCATTTACTGACGATTCAATAGTAAATAAACCAAGGAGATTATAAATGGCAAAAAGAGTTTTTTATGATGAAGATGCTCGCCGCAGAGTGCTGGCTGGTGCAGAAGTATTATATAACGCAGTAAAGACCACCATGGGCCCTAAAGGCCGGAATGTGGTTATTAGCAAGAGCTATGGCGCTCCCAGTGTCACGCACGACGGTGTTACTGTTGCCAAAGGTGTAGACTTGCCAGAAGAAGACGACGAGACATTAGGCTACAAGGTTGGTGCAGAACTTATTAAACAAGCTGCGAACAAAATGAATGACATGGCAGGTGATGGTACCACTACTGTAACCGTTCTTACCTACCACATCTTAAGCGAAGCCAACAAGCTCATTGCTGCTGGCCATAACCCAATGCAACTACGTAAAGGTTTAGAATCGGCTGCTCACGAAGTTATTAAAGAACTTTCTGGCGTAGCAGAAGACATTAAAGACGATAAAAAACGTGTTGCAGAAGTAGCTACCATTAGCGCGGGCGATAGTGAAATTGGCGCGCTTATTGCAGACGTGATTGCCAAGGTTGGTAAAGACGGTGTCGTAACTGTAGAACAAGGGCAGGGGCTTGGCCTTGAGAGTGAAGTTGTAGAAGGCTTTACCATAGACCGTGGTTTTGTGAGCCCGTATTTTGTGACTGACCCAAACCGCATGGAAGCTGTATACGAAAAACCAGCTATTGTTGTAACTGATAAAAAGATCACTAGCGTACAAGAATTTCTCCCCATGCTAGAAAAGCTTGCCCAAGCAGGTAAAAAAGATTTAGTGCTTGTTGCAGAGGATGTAGAAGCAGAAGCGTTGGCAACATTGGTACTGAATAAACTAAAAGGTGTATTTAACACTGTTGCAGTTAAGGCGCCAGCTTTTGGTGACCGCCGTAAAGATATATTACAAGATATTGCTATTCTTACTGGTGCAACGGTTATTACAGAAGAACAAGGTCACACCTTTGAAAACGCAGACCTAAGTTTTGTTGGTAGTGCTCGTAAAATCATTGTTACCAAAGACGACACAACAATCATAGAAGGTTCTGGTAACCCAGTAGAGGTTGATGCCCGTATTAAGCAAATTGGTGCTCAAGCAGACGCTGCTACTAGTGAATACGAAAAAGAAAACCTCGATAAGCGCCGTGCTGCCCTTAAAGGAAAAGTAGCTGTTATTAAAGTTGGTGGTGCCACAGAAACCGAGATTGAAGAAAAGAAATACCGCGTAGATGACGCCGTTGCTGCCGTTAAAGCAGCGCTAGATGAAGGTATTGTATCTGGTGGAGGCGTTACATTAGTAAATGCTGCAGCTGTTGTTAAGGTTACTGGTACCGATGCTGAATCTGCTGGCAAGCAGCTACTAAAGAACGCGCTTGAACAACCATTCCGTATTTTACTTACGAACTCTGGCTTAAACGCCGATGAGTGGTTACCACAAGTACGCTTAGCCAAGGCTGGGCAGGGCATTGATGTCAACAAACCAAATAAACTTGTTGATCTAAAAGCTGCTGGTATTATTGACCCAGCACGCGTTACTAAAGAAGCAGTCCAGAATGCGGTATCTATAGCTGGTACCACCATGACAATGGGCGCACTTGTAGTAGAAATACCAGAAAAAGCCGCACCTGCTGCTCCAGATATGGGAGCCATGGGTGGTATGATGTAGCACTTGCTCGGCTAAGAGTTGCTACACAAGAAAGACCCCTCGTACATCACAAGGGGTCTTTTACATAAGCATTTAGTTATGCAACAATTATTTGAAATTGCAACTATAACTAGTGTACAATACCTTACAAGAATAAGGAGAAGCTATGGCCTGGATGAATCGTCAAGACAATAGCGGTGGGCAACAACGAGATTATTTAAATGCACCAGATACCGCACGGCGACCTATGGCGTTGGCGTCAGTACTCTTTACGCTACTTTTCATAGCGGCGATAGCGTTATTGCTGTTCGGCGCCGGCCGTTGGGCGTATAGTAGATTTACTCAACAAGAAACTAGCGTAACCACGACTCAACAATCAGACCAAGCTCAAGAACAACCACCAAAAGACGATGCAGCTACCCAAGACACAAGTAGTGGCACAACAACCGATACCACCCAGACTGATGGTACTTCACAGGACACTACGACAACAGATACGACGAATACCGAATCACCTGAACAAGCTAATGGAACTACCACGGGTGCAGGAAGTAGTGGCGCTACGAACAACCAAACAACGAACGATGCAAGCTCTTCAGCGTTGGCTAACACAGGGCCAGCTACACCAGAAGCCGTACCCAACACTGGGCCAGCATCACTGGTTGGTATTTTTACCGTTAGTGTTGTATTGGCCGGTTTTGCCCACCATAGGTATTTAGTTACGCGTAAGCGATAAAGCTGCTAATTAGCGTCGTACCATTTGCTACTGCGTGGTATAATGTAGGTAAGAAAGCTGTTTTATACGTGTGGCAGTAAGCTCACAATAAATAGCAGTCGATAATACCGTAATCGCCAGCCTGGTTAACGGATAACGATACAAACATTGGGAACATAAAGCTAACAGTATGGAGGTAGCTTAATAATAAGTATCTATTAGCTTTTTGGTACGTTGCCAAATATCCAAACAAACGCGTAAAACCAAATGGTACTAACGTGTATAAGGGGGTAGATATGCAACCACTAAGTAAACAAGAGCTACAGCATGCCATTCAGCAGCTGCGCGACAGCATTTTGGGGCAAGTAGCAACAAAAAACGATATCAATAACGCGGTTGGAGCGATGTCTCAGAAGATGTTTTGCCAAGCTGACATGCATCGCGCGTTAGACGCATCGCGCGATCGGTTTATGGATAAGCTCGGCCAGCCGTTTCGGCAGCAGCAAGCAAGTATGCAACAAATAATGAACCAGCTTGACCAAATTAACCGTCGGTTAAGTGGCTTAGAAGCGCGAATGGGCACTATGCATGGGCAGATCCAAAACGTGCGCACCGATACAGAAGCAGTTGCGCACCGAACAGAGCCAGTAAAGCACACAATGTTAAGCCAGATGTTTTCATAAACAAGTATCGCGCGGGGCTATAAAAATACTACCTACAATGTAGGGAGTATTTTGGTTGGGGGCGTTTAGTACTTTACTGTTGGGTAAAGTAGTTAATTTCATTGATGATATCTAGCAAGGCTTGAGCACGTGCTTTGTCATCTTCTATGGCTTTTGCTGCCTCGAAGGCGGCGGGAACTAGTGATTTATCATCGGCTGCCTGTATCATCATCATCGTAGTCTTAAACTTTTCTTCGGCAGACTGGTCTAGGTGTTCTACGAGTGGTGAAAGATGGTGAAGCGCTTGTTGTTTAATGTCTAGTAGTTTACTATCGCCAGGTTCTGTTGGCTGAGTCGTAGACGCGCTTGCAACATCATCTGATGCAGCCGCTGGCTGTGCAGTGCCAAATGGGTCTGCACTCACTTGCGGTGGAAAAATACTCGCAGCCGTAGATGGCACGGCACTGTCACTAGCATTGTTGGCGCCCGCAACCGTATCTGGCTGTTCTAGGCTGCCGTTTTTCATAATATCGTCGTTTGTTATTGGCGCCCCTGTTGGCACACCCTGTTGTTGGTTATTATCGCTCCCAAACATTACCACCCCCTTATTTATTGTCGTTATGCTTACATAACAGTATAGCTAATTAAGAGCATACGTGTAAATAAATTTGCATAAACAGCCTGTTACTTTGTGGGCCGAAACAGTTAAACATGGTGCATGCGTAAGCTGGTGGGGCTGCTGTTATAGGGTATAATTACTAACAAGAAAGAGGGTAAATATATGTTAGACGATTTAAAGATGATTCACCAAAGGGATGCACAAGACGCTCTTGGTATTGCAGAAAAACAATGGCAGCAGATAGCTCATACTTTTGAAGTATCGCAACCGGTAGATTATTCGGCAGTAACAAATATTGTATTTGCTGGTATGGGCGGGTCGGCCCTTGGTGCATTTTTAAGTTCTACGTGGCCGGGGTATCCTATTCCGTTTGAAATATGCCGTAATTACACGCTGCCAGCATACGTAGGTGCAAACACGCTTGTCGTGGCCTCTAGCTATTCTGGCAACACAGAAGAAACCCTGTCTGCACTCGCCCAAGCCGAAGAAAAAGGAGCTAAGATAGCTGTTATAGCAAGTGGTGGTACATTAGCGCATATTGCCCAAGAAAAAAACTATCTTTTTTTGCAACTTCCGCAAGTAAGTCAGCCCAGGTTTGCAGCGTTGTATGGTTTAAACGCACTCGTTACCCTTTTGGCAAGCGGTGGCATCGTGCCACATACGGCAGTACAGGAACTGCAAGGCAACGCCGAGTGGCTTAAACAACATGTCTTGTCGTGGAGACCAGACGTACCAACACAGGACAACTATGCTAAACAAATAGCTTTAGATGCCATTGGAACATCGCCCGTAATATACAGCAGCACAGAATTGTTTCCGGCTGCGTACAAATGGAAAATTAGCTTTAACGAAAACGCCAAAAATGTAGCATGGTGCAACGCCTATCCAGAATTTAATCATAACGAATTTTTAGGCTGGAGCAGCCATCCGATAGACAAACCATATACCGTTATAGATTTACGGAGCAACCTAGATCACCCAAGGGTGCAAAAGCGGTTTGCATTGTCTGCGAAACTCATAAGCGGTAAACGCCCAGCGCCCATTGTCATCGATGTAGTAGGCGAAACACATCTGCAGCAGCTATTATGGGCGGTAGCGCTTGGCGATTTTGTATCACTGTATACTGGCTTGCTAAATGGCTTAAACCCTACACCTGTAGATCTTATAGAAAAGTTCAAAAAAGAACTCGCCTAAGGCATCAGTGTTGATCCATCAAGTATCATTGTTATTACACGGCTTATTTTAAGTGCAGAACTTGTAATTATAGCTGGCGGAGGGCTTGGATTGGGTCTTTTGTGGCAGCTTTAATGGCTGGGGCAATACCAAACACCACACCAACCATCACAGAAACCCCAAATGCGAGGGCGATAATAGGCAGTGATATAGCCGGTTCTATAGGGGTGTATAATCGTATAAAATACGCTGCAACAAACGAAGCAGCAATTCCAATAATACCTCCAATAACAGACAACACAACTGCTTCTACCAAGAACTGTCCAACGACCTGTCTGTTGGTAGCGCCAACAGCTTTTCTGATGCCTATTTCGCGGGTTCTTTCACTTACACTAACTAGCATAATGTTCATAATACCAACACCACCCACAAACAAAGATATACCAGCTACGGCAGCAACAAACGCAGTCAACAGACCAAATACTTGGCCCGTCGCTTGCAAAAAGTCTTCTTGCTGTATTACGGTAAAATCTTCCTGACCTTTATGCTGTTTAAGCAATGTTTCTTTAATAGCATTGCTAATTTCTGTGGCATTTTTTTCGTTTGCTAGCTTAATTGTAATTTGGTTAATTTGTGGAGTGCCTGATGCGCCAACCAACTTTTCGCCTGTTTTCATAGGCATGTAAATGGTGTCATTAAAATTAAACCCTACATTTATTGGGCTTTCTGGCGCAAGTGCTAGGACACCACGTACTACAAAATCTTCACCACGTATGGTTACTAATCTTCCTATTGGGTCACGTTGGTTAAAAATGTCATTGGCGACATTGCTGCCAAGCACCACAACTTTTTTTTGGGCATCGTTTTCTGTAAAGAATTCACCGTACTCTAGTTTACTTGCAAGCACATCTTTTATATCTGGTGTGGTAGCGATAATTGTTGCACCAGAGTAGTCAGCCCGTTCTGGTGTGGTTGCTACTCCAGAAATATACACTCCAGGACTTACCGATGTTATGCCATCTATTTTTTTAATCGCTTCTATATCTTCGTTTCGTAAAGTGCTCACCCCTTGAATAGCCGATGCATTAAACCCAGTAATATTGCCTTTGCTATCTGTAGAAAACGATTTTCCTGGTATTACCGTCACAACGTCGTTACCAAGTTGTGTAATTTGGCTGAGTACCTGTTGTTTAACGCCTTGCCCAACACTCACAGCAATTAACACGCTACTCACACCTATTACTACTCCAAACATCGTTAAAAAGCTGCGAATTTTGGCTGAGCGTAGGCTAGCGAAGGCCATTTTAAGATGGGCGTTAAACATTGTTACGCACCCTTCTTTTTGTGATTATCTTCTTTTTGTTGAACTTTTTGTAAGTTTTCTAGGTTGGCTTTTTCGCCCTTTTTAAGCGGCTGATCAATCACTATTTTACCGTCTAGCATGTATAACACACGGTTGGCGTACACCGTTATTTCTGGGTTATGGGTCACCATTAATATGGTATTACCGCCTTTATGAATGTCTTTTAGCAGTTCCATAATGACTTTACTGCTTGCACTATCAAGATTACCTGTTGGTTCATCGGCTATGATGATGGCAGGGTTATTTATGAGAGCACGCGCAATAGCAACACGTTGAACTTGCCCACCGCTTAATTGATGTGGGTAATAATACTCTCTAGATTGTAAACCTACTTTGGCAAGCATGACAGAAGACTGGTTTAGTCTTCGTAGGGTACTTTTGCCTTTGTAGGCAAGGGGGAGTGAAACGTTTTCTAGGGCTGTCATGTTAGATAATAGGTTAAAATTTTGGAACACAAACCCAATTTTATCGCGCCGGGTTTTGGCGCGCTTGCCACTTCTAAAGCGCGAAACATTACGGTTATCGAGCTTGTATTGCCCTGTAGATGGCCGGTCTAGTAGCCCAATAATGTGCAGGAGGCTACTTTTGCCAGAGCCACTTGGCCCCATAATGGCTACGAAATCACCTTTTTCTATCTTTAAATCGGTGGCATCAACAGCAATGGTTGTGGCGTCGCCAAACCCGTACACTTTGCTTACTTGTTTTAAATCAATAATTGCCATAAACCGTACTGCTCATTTTACCTCTATAAAACAACTTTATTCAAGAGAAGAATAGAGTATAATTTACTATAGTACGTTTTTTAGCGCTCGGAGGGGTCGCCTAGTGGCCTATGGCGCACGCTTGGAAAGCGTGCTACAGCGCAAGCCCTCGAGGTGAGAAATGCCAGTGGCATTTTGCAAGGCAATTTTCCGATGAAAACTTGTTTTCAATAGTGAAATTGCGGGCCCGCCGAAGGTGGGTCGAAATCCCAGGGATTCAAACCCAGTACACTTAACAATCATGGAGGGGTCGCCTAGTGGCCTATGGCGCACGCTTGGAAAGCGTGTTGGGCGCAAGCCCTCGAGGGTTCGAATCCCTCTCCCTCCGCCATGTACAGAAGCTATTCATTAATCAGTTTGTTTGAAGGTGCTATCATAAAAGCATGACCATATTATCTGTCTATGCGCACCACGAGGCTACGTCACTTACGTCTGCGCTTAAAAACGTTACTATTAGCGTGCTGTCGCACCAAGGACACACAGTTCTGGAATCTGATTTATATGGCAGCGGCTTTGCAGCCAAAGCAGAAAAATATGATTTCACAACAACCAGTGGCCAACACTTTAACTATATGCTGGAACAAAAACATGCCCAGCTAGAAGGTATGTCGTTTGCGCCAGACATCGTGGCAGAAATAGAAAAGCTTGCTCAAGCAGATTTAGTTATTTTTCACACTCCTTTGTGGTGGTTTAGTGTACCGGCAGTATTAAAAGGCTGGTTTGACCGTGTGCTGGCTATGGGTGTTGCGTGGGACGGTGGTAAAATTTACGAAAACGGGCTTCTAAGGGGTAAACGTGCAATGCTATGCGTGACCGCAGGCGGACCAAACGATTATTATCGTATAGACGGTAAACACAAGGCGACCATACCGCAGATTCTCCATCCTATCCAGCATGGTACATTGGCGTTTTGCGGGTTTGACGTGCTAGAACCGTACATCGTACTGAATGCACTTGGTAAAAATCACCAGCAACTTCAAAGTGTATTAACGGAGTATCAGTTTAAGATCGAACATTTAGTAGATAGTCCAACATACTTCCATAAGTTCGACTAATATTTATAAATATTTTATAATTACTGTAATGAAGCAACCACATATATTTCGTAGCACGTATGGTGGTGTCTTTATGGCTTTAGTGCTCTTTAGCTTATTTTGTGCGAATTTAAGTTTTATACGGGTTAGTATTACCCACTCTACAAGTTTATTGTTTTTACTGTGGAACCTACTTCTTGCATGGGTACCTTTAATCTTTGCGTGGCTGCTATACCGTAAGACTTTACAAAGTGGTCTTACGTGGTCAAAAAGAAATATTATTTACTTTATTTTTTGGTTACTATTTTTACCAAACGCATTTTACTTGACCACTGATTTCGTACACTTAAAAGGCTATTTTGATGACCCGCAGCGTATTTTTGATATCGTGTTGCTTATTAGCTACGCCATAAATGGGATAATTTTAGGGATGGTTGCGCTGTTACTGGTGCATGTTAGTGCTGTAAAAAGATTTAAAAACAACGGGCATTGGCTTCCGGTAGCCGTGCTGCTAATGAGTGGATTTGCAATATATTTAGGTCGTTATTTACGATGGAACAGCTGGGACGTGTTTATTAACCCGTTTGGTCTGCTATTTGATGTTTCAGACAGGATTGTTAACCCCAGTGATCATTTGCTTACTTTTAGCACAACGTTACTATTTTTTAGCTTTTATGGATTTTTGTATTTAATAGTGTGGCGCTTCTACCAGCTGGCAAGCACCCTTCAGCAAGAAAGTAAGTAATCTGTTACAATACCAATCGTTATGAAGCAGCTTACACAAGCCATCCAAACTAGTGTTAAACATTTATATGGTATAGATATTACAAACGTAGATCTTACGAGACCTGATACCCAATTTGGCGATTACGCAACCAATACAGCGATGCAACTTGCCAAACAACTTAAACAGCCACCAAGGCACATAGCCGATGCGCTGGTTGCTGATATTACTTCTAAAAACTATCCGTGGCTGACGAGTTTGTCTGTGGCAGGGCCTGGTTTTATTAATGCTTTTTTAAGTGACGACTTTATATTTAAAAATATTAATCCAGTACCAGACAAGGTACTGGCAGATAAGGTAGTTATAGCCGAATATTCAGACCCAAACGCTTTTAAGGCACTTCATGCTGGGCACTTGTATACTACGCTCGTGGGTAACGCGGTAGCTAACATACTAGAAGCCGTAGGTGGGCGCGTGTATCGGCTTAATTATGGTGGTGACGTGGGGTTGCATGCTGCCAAGGCAATGTGGGGTATTATTGATACGCTTGGTGGTGAGTTCCCCAATAAGCTACAAGATATTCCAGAATCCGATCGCCCTTCGTGGGTAAGCCAATGTTACGTTGCTGGTAATACGGCATATGAATCGAGCGAACAACACAAGCAAGCAATTGCTGAAATCAACCAAAAAGTGTATGCAATCCACGAACAAAACGATCATGAATCTGATTTTGCACAAATATACTGGATAACCAGAAATTGGAGCTATGATGGCTTTAAGAAAATGTACAAAGAATTGCAGGTTCATGCGTTTGATGAATTTATACCAGAAAGTACCGTGACACCACTTGGTAAACAAATTGTAGAAGAAGGCCTTGCAAAAAATGTGTTCGAAACATCAGATGGTGCAATTATTTACAGCGAAAAAAAATCTGGCCTTCATACACGGGTATTTATTACCTCTAAAGGCCTGCCAACGTACGAAGCAAAAGAGCTAGGTTTAGCAGTCTATAAGTGGCAAAAATATCAGTTTGATAAAAGCCTTGTCATTACAGCCAACGACATTACAGAATATATGAAAGTGTTGTTTAGCGCTATCGCGCACTTTTACCCAGAAGTAGAACAACGTACAACGCACCTTACGCATGGCATGATAAAACTCAGTGGCGGGCGTAAAATGAGTAGTCGCACGGGTAATGTGCTTATGGCCGCAGATATTATAAATTCTGCCACGCAAGCAAATAAAGAAAGTTCTGGCAAAGATGACGAAGCTGTAGCAATTGGCGCAATTAAATATGCATTTTTAAAACAGCGAATAGGCGGTGATATATCCTACGATCCAGAAGAGTCTATTAGTCTTAATGGCAACAGTGGGCCGTATTTGCAATACGCTCATGCAAGAGCGCGGAGTATATTGGCCAAAATACCAACCAGCAGCGATTCAAAAGTAGTCGTTGACACTTTAGACACTCATGAGCGTGCCCTAGCGGTTAAACTATCAGATTACGCAGAGACTATCAACAAAGCAGCCAACGATCTCATGCCGCACCATATATGTAGCTATTTATACGAACTTGCCCAAGTGTTTAACCGTTTTTACGAAAACAGCAAAGTGGTTGGCGATCCGCGCCAAGCAATTAGGCGAACATTAGTTCAGCAATATGCCAACACGCTAAAAACTGGCCTTGAAATCCTAGGCATAACCGCCCCCAATAAAATGTAGTATTTACAAAACAATAATAAAGTGCTATAATATATATGTCTATTATAGTGGCCGGATAGTCCGGAACAACCACTACTACCACGACGAGAGGTGGTAAAAATGGACTATGCAGCAATCGTAGCAATAGTTGGTCCTATCTTGGGGCTGACTTCGTGCTATCTTGGTATCTACAGCATGGGGGACGACAAGTTCCCGCTGCTGGTGAGCCTAGTCATGTTCTGTTTGGGCATGACAACGTGTGTGGTGTCCGTTCTTGCGACAGCAGGAACGTACCCCCTGTTGGTGAGTGGGAGCCTTGCTCTTGCCTTGATCCCGGGCATATTGTTCTGGGTGAGCACCATTTTCGATGCGTGGCGTGAGTAGCGTTGCAAAAAGGCTTTCTAGGTGGGCCGATTCAAACCACCTAAATCGTCCCGCGTGTGGCTACAAACCCCGCGGGACTTTCTCTTGGCTCTGAATTGACACGTACCTAAACTATATGATTACCTATAGTGTAGTATGAAAATGTTTTGCAAAACTAAATTTACGCAAATATAGAGTCGCCAATGGCGGCTTTTTTTTATATGTATAACAAGAAAGGATTAAGTAGTGGCAGAAACAATGTATAAAGGCGAACCAATTAACGGAGATTTTGCTGGTAAAGATTTTATATCTATTCAACAAGTTAGCAGAAGCGACCTAGAAATAGTATATTCTGCAGCTGATGTGTTGCGCGTAATACGTGAAGAAAAATTGCCTATCTCATTACTTAACAATCAATACCAACTTGCTAACGTGTATTACGAGCCTTCAACTAGGACATCATCATCACATGCCGCTGCATGGCGTAGGTTGGGTGGTGGCGTAGACACTATAAATAATGTAAGTTTTTCTTCTGTCGTTAAAGGAGAATCATTAAAACACACTGTTCAAACCCTAGAGGCTTTTTCAGAAATGGTGGTGCTGCGTCATGGTCAAGTTGGCGCAGCCGCATTGGCGGCACTGGCGCTAGACAAGCCTGTCATGAACGCAGGCGATGGCGTTGGTGAGCATCCTACACAAGCCCTGCTTGATGGCTATACTTTAGAACGCGAACTTGGTGGCATAGATGACAAGGTAATTACAATTGCAGGTGACTTATTACATGGCCGTACCACGCATTCACTCATGCAGCTCTTGGCCCTGTATAAGCCACGCCGGGTTAATTTAGTTGCGCCTCCAGAATATCAAATGCCCCAACAGTACATTGATTTAGTAACTTCCAAGGGTATAGAAGTTGTGCTTCACGTTGGCCTAGAAGCGGTTTTACCAGAAACAGATGCTTTGTATATGGTGCGTTTGCAGCGTGAGCGGCTAGAAAGTGACACTCATTTGCCGGTAGAAAAACAAGTAGTAAAAAAAGTTAATAAAATCATCAATCATGGTAGTGCGCTGCAGAAAGAAGCATTGGGTACAGATTTTGATGCTGCACTGGAGCGGTTATTTGGAACTATCAAGCATTCATCTAGTGAATCAGAGCGAGACATGGCACGGTTTTTGCTGTATGCAATAAATGGCACATTGCCAGAAGTAAAAGTACTAAAGAATGGCAATGGGTTTAATGACAATATATATGTGCTAACGCCTGAACTTATGGCTACTATGAAAGATGAAGCAAAAGTCTTACACCCTATGCCAATTGCAGGTGAAATTGAAGACGAAGTAGATGCCGATCCAAGAGCGGTGTACCTAGAACAAGTAGAAAATGGTATGTACGTTCGTGGTGCATTGATGTCTGAAATAATGGACGTCAATGTTCATGAAGCAAAGCTACAATATGATATCAATCAAGAGCGCGTGGCGGCTATTCGCCGGTATGCAGACTACCTTAAAGAGAGTGATCACGTTCCCCCCGAAATTAATTGGCAGCTTCAGTTGGCCGAGCTAGCAATATCTAAGGCTACATAAACAGTGATTTAATTTGTTAGTAGCGGCAAAACTACTATACTGTGTATATAAAAGCATAAAAAGAATGAGCGTATGAAAAAAATAGAATCAGCTTTGTTATTGTATCCACATCAACTATTTGCCACTGAGCATTTACCAAAAGTAGATATCATATATGTTATAGAAGATCCACTGTTTTTTGGTACAGACCAAGAATACCCTGTGGCGTTTCATAAGCAAAAGTTAGTATTGCACCGTGCAAGCATGCGCAGGTACACAGAAGAGCAATTGTGGGCACACGAAATAGACGTAGAATACATAGAACTTGCCGATGTCGTAAGTTCAGGCGAAGTACTTTCACACGCCCAAAAAGCTGGGGCTAGCCTTGTCTATATGTTTGACCCTAGCGATAGCCGCTTAGAAAAGCGTCTCCAAGATGCGCTATCTACAAACATAGTGTCACCGTTTGAACTGCGGGTTTTGCCTACGCCAATGTTCATGCTCAGAAGGGGCGAAGTAGAAGATTTCTTTACTAATAAGTCAAATCATTCTTTTGCCCCATTTTATCAGTGGCAACGCGAACGTTTTAACATCCTGATAGATAAAAAATACAAGCCGGTAGGGGGAAAGTGGAGTTATGATACCGATAACCGTAAAAAATTGCCCCAAGATATCCAAGTGCCGGGCTTTGTCAGCTTTGGCGATAACGAATACGTAAAAGAAGCGGCTTTGTGGGTAGAAAAACGATTTCCAGATAACCCAGGTGACGTTACAAACTTTATATGGCCAACTAGTCATGCAGAAGCAGAGCAGTGGCTTGATGATTTTCTGCAGCACCGCCTAGAATTATTTGGTCCGTACGAAGACGCAATTGATGGCCAAGCAATGTTGCTCTATCACAGTGGGATTTCGGCGCCACTTAACTGCGGCTTACTGACCCCTGGGGAAGTTGTTGATGCCGTGCTGGCGCAACATGAAAAATCTCCGGTTGATCTACCCAGTCTAGAAGGATTTATACGGCAAATTATAGGTTGGCGTGAATATATTCGCGGTATATATGCTGTGCAAGGTAGCAAAATGCGTAAAACTAACGGCCTGGGGCAAAACCGACAGCTAAGCACGCAGTGGTGGGATGGTACCACGGGTTTACCACCGGTAGACGATGTTATAACCAAGGTACAAAACCACGCCTATGGGCACCATATTGAACGCCTAATGGTAATGGGTAATATTATGTTGCTTTGCGAAATTCACCCAGATGAAGTGTACAAGTGGTTTTTTAGCCTGTTTATAGATGCCTACGACTGGGTCATGGTACCTAACGTGTACGGTATGAGTCAATTTAGTGATCTTGGTAGCATGGTTACTAAACCTTATATATCTGGTAGCAATTATATTTTAAGTATGAGCCACTACCCTAAAGAAGATTGGTGTGATGTTTGGGACGGCTTGTTTTGGGGTTTTGTAGAAAGGCATCAAGATATGTTAGCTAAGAACCCGCGCACCAGCATGATGGTTAAAAATTTGCACCGCTTAAACGAAGATCGCCGCCGTATAATTCACTATCGCGCTCAAGATTTCTTAAACAGTATATAACCTAGATATATAGCACAAGTACATTGACAAAAGCACAAAACTGTGCTAATAATATGTATGTAATTAACTAAAAACAAAAATATGACTGACATAGTTGAATCTCCAAGGAAAAAGGCTAATGAAATCGCGAAAGAACTTGTTTGCGTTACTGATGATTCAATTGAGGTATTGAAACAGGCATTTTACGCAGGGGATCAGCGACTAATAGATGATTATTTTTATACCGTGTGCGCTCATGTATCGGAATATCTCAACAGTTTACCACAAGATAGACGTGTGCAATCTGCTTTCCGTCTGATGCATGATCAGATTGATGCATTGGGCGATGTTGAAAAAGATTCTGACAGAAGAGCTGCAACACGACTAAACGCAGACGCTCTTTTGCAGGCTTGTCTACTACCGCTACCACCATACGCACCATGGGAGCTGATAGATTTAATGGGTCATGCAGCTATGCGTACATCCGATGTAGCAAACGATGTCTTATTGCCAATCTTGGCTGGCAAGCGAGTTGTCCCTGAGTTGTCCGCCGATGCGCCGTTAGGCGTACATTTGTTGCGAATCCGTTCGGTAGGGGTGATCGGGGTTTATCAGCAAGAATTCTGGCCCCAAATGAAGCAGATATTAGAGAGGTACCAGCGAATTGATATTCCTTTACTTGCAATGACAGCACAAATCGAATCCGATAATTGTGAACTTGAATTTGAGATGCGAAGTAACGATACGGGTCATAGTGATCTTACCCAAAAAAGCGCTGATTTATTAAAACGGCAATCTGGCTACGAGGATCGTTTCTGTGACGTCTTACTACCTGACGGCTTTGATTCGTACAAACAGTATGTTCGAATCGCCCCGGATGCGATTGCTGCTTACTCTGCGGGTGGCAATGTCGAAAGGTTTGTGCGCATAAAGCCAGGATTGCCCACAGATCAGAGCGAGATTCATGAAGAGGAAATATTAGAAGAGGTTAGCGCTTACGACGAAACCGAATACCCATTACTGTATGATCGATATACATTAGGTGCGATTGGTGATAGGCTTGGGCTTGATGTGCTGCGAATTACTCTTACGACGCAACAGCGATTATTTGACTTTATGATAGAGTCGGACAATCAAAGATTCAAGCGGGTCGAGACTGTCTTGCAGACATTATCCAGTGAAGATCGTCTGATCTTTGCAGAAGCATTTTTGGCTACTGAGTACGGCGAGAGTCTTGGTGATTCAATCCTGCAGATAGCCGAGAGGAGTGAGAGTTCAGAGCGTGGTAATGAGATTTTTCGTCTAATATCGTCGATTAGAGAAAACGCGCGAGTATGGGAATCGAATGCTTGGTTTGCCCAGCCAGATTGTGAGTATAATGAATATTTTGCAGGTATCAAGCAAGCTATAGAGTCACGTATATCACAGATATTGAGCCCTACTCCGGATCTGATGGACGGTATAACGCAACTGGCGCAATATTTTCACCGTGATGACACTCCGGCTGAACGTTTTGACATCGATTCGGTAGAGCAAGTGGTGCAAGGGCTAAAGATATTGAACTTGCTGATACAAAAATTATCTGCCGCTGAAGCAGAACCTATTTCTGATCGCAAGTCATTTGTCGAAGAAGATTACATGTCGTCTAGTGCAAGTTCTGATGGTTCTACTGCACGCATAATGATGCGACCAACTGAAACTCCGCAAGCCGAAGCGCGGATACGTTGGGCTGTTAATATCACGCCACAAGAGCAGATGGAAATATTTGGGAGGTATTTAGATGTTAATTCGAACGGTCAACCCAGAAACGCCAAGGCTTCTTTACGACTAGATTTTGAAAAAATTTCGGGTAGGTTATCCCTTGATCTCGGGTCTAGCATGCAGTACGGCAGTGGCTCAAGGGAATATCCCGATGTATTACTTGCAGCACTTATTACTGCTGGTGTGCAGCATGATGCCCTGCGGCAGGGCAAAGATATTGCCCATTTAGACTATCACGTTAGGGACACATTTGATTTATCTTTAAGCAATCCAGATACATTTGCAGGCTTTGTCAGAGCTATGCAAGAACGTTATGTTGACAAAGCTAAAATAGAACTTGGACGTATGTCTGTAGAAGCAACTGGCTTAACGGCAGAAACTACCAAAGAATCATTGCCTAACGTTGTGTATACTGGAGTCTTTTTCGATGATGCAGTACTTAGGTCTGTAGCTGGAGTAATTTTTAGTGAACCGTATGAACATATTCCCGACAATCCCCACATTACCTTAAAGTTCAGACCAAAAGATGGGGGGCTAAAAGGTCTAGATATTGGAAAACAGCAAAAGGTAAGAGTAGTGGGCTATATAAACGACGGTAAAGCTCAAGTGCTCATTATTGACCAAGCAGGTTTTGGCTCAGATGTAACGCAACCACATATTACCATAGCTACAGGAAACGATGCGAATGGCAAAAAAATTCCTCCCATGTACAGCAAATATGCAATCAAACAGGCTGAAATAAATGGTTCAATAGTTTGGTTTGATAAGCCCATAGAGCTGGTGGGCACAATTGGATATTTCGATGCGAAAGCTGGTAAGGTAATTACCCAGCCGAAATAGTTGGCTTGTAATGATCACGAAGAACAGTGAGTATTTGTCTCACTGCTTCGGCAATTGGCGTGCTATCAATTATAGTAGCCATTTGGGTTTCACCGAAAGCGATGAAAGCTACGCGGTTCCCATAAACATCGATTTCGACTGGTGCGATACGTGGGATGGCCTTTTGTGGCGTTTTGTTGCAAATAATCAAGATGTACTGAGCCAAAACTCTCGTACTGCCTCAACGGTAAAAACCTACAAACGTCTAAACGAAGACCGCAAACGTATTATTTCGTACCGCGCCCAAGATTTCTTGAACAGTTTGTAGCCCGCGCCGTATACTAAAAGGGCATGAAGCCTACAAAACTTACAAAACTGCAAAGAGACGTGCTGATAGACAAGGGCACAGAACCGCCATTTAGCGGTGATTACTAATATAACGAAGAGTATGGCGAATACGTATGCGCAGGCTGTGGCTCGGTACTATTTGCAAGTGAACATAAATTTGATTCTGGCAGTGGTTGGCCAAGTTTTTATGATGTCGCCAATAAAAAAGCTGTGCGTTTAGTAGAAGATACTTCAAACGGTATGCATCGTGTAGCGGTAGAATGTGCCAATTGCGGTGGCCATTTAGGCCATGTATTTAACGATGCTCCACAAACGCCCACCAATATACGTTTTTGTATTAATTCGTGCGTACTACATTTTAACGAAAAAGACATTTCTACCTAGAGATATAAAAGCATACAGGGAAAACCCTTTACAAAAACCTATTAAAGTGCTATAATATAATACGTTCATTTCCTGGATGCTGCATGGTGCAGAATACCGTCCACGAGCCTTGTAAAGGAGGTGAAAATGAACGAAACGTTGCTTTTGGCAGCAGCGGGGCCTCTAATGGCGCTCTGCGCCATGGCGATCGGTTTCATCATCATAGAAGGTGAAACCATCGTCGGCGGCATGCTCACCACGCTCGGTGGGATGGCGCTGCTGGGCAGCCTGTTGGGGTACGAAGCATACCCAACAGCGTGGGCTGTTAGCCTGTTTACAGGCGCGGTTCTGGCTGCAATGGCGATGCTGGAAAATTGGCACAGTACCAAAAAATGCCAGCAAAGGGGTTAGGTTTAAAAACCTCTAGAGCGGGGATCCGTAAGCATAGGTGTGCCCGTCAATAAAAGGCACAACCGAGAAGGAGCTGCTGTCAGGAAAGACGGCATAACCAGAAGGCACGGGCGAGACCGCACAAACGGCTTTCTAGGTGGGCCGATTCAAACCACCTAAATCGTCCCGCGTGTGGCCACAAGCCCCGCGGGATTTTCCTATATGTGCAATAATAGATAGCAGTGAACGCTACAAAAAACGACATACCACAAAAACTACTTTGGTTAGATCTTGAAATGACAGGTCTAATACCCGCAACAGACCGTATTCTAGAAATTGCTGCCATAGTAACAGATTTTAATTTTACAGAACTAGATAGGTACGAATCAGTGGTGTATCAACCACCAGAAGTCTTAGCACGCATGAACGAATGGTCACGCAGCACACACACCGCTAGTGGCTTGCTAGACAGGGTAAACGTCGCCCCAAACGAACAGCGCGTTGTAGCAGATTTTCTAGAGTTTGTGCTCCGCAATTTTGGCAATGAACCAGTAGTGCTGGCAGGCAATAGCATTCATCAAGACAGGCGCTTTATCCGCCAATGGTGGCCAGATATAGAAGCGCGTTTGCACTACCGTATGCTAGATGTAAGTAGCTTTAAAATTGTTATTCAAGGCAAATATGGCAAAGTGTTCAATAAAAAAGAAACCCACCGCGCACTAGATGACATCAAAGAATCCATCGCCGAACTCCAATATTACTTGAGCCTGTAATTGCTTAGTAACCTAAGCCTAATTCATCACTCAACAGATCAAACCCTGTTAGCTTTTACCATAAAAAAACAAACAACTACATTGACAAAAAAGCAAAACTGTGCTAATAATATATATGTAATTAACTAAAACAAAAACATATACAATGCCGACAACAGTAATAAACCCTGAATCTAAAAGTGACTTCAAGCATAGTCGTTTTACGCAAGAAGTACATAGTTATCTTGAGGGATTAAATGACCCTCTTGCTACGTCAATACAGGATTTACTAGAGAGACAAATTGAACTCAACGACCTATTTGATTGTTTAGTAAACAAAGAAGAAAATGATACATTTCTTGACTATTGGCAAAATCAATATGGTCAAAACATTGACGGAGAAAAGGGGTCTCGTTCGTGGATGATGCGGCGAGTTAAATCGTTAAATTCACATGAAACTAATGATATTTTAGTACACATAAATAGTTTACCTAAAGGACAACTAAATCAAAGCCTCGAATACTCAATTAAGAATAATCCCAACTTTCAGCAATATAGAGATCCTGAAACTTCTAGCGTACTGCTGAGAGACTATATTGAAGCACTAAATAATCTATACTTTGATAAAAATAATGGCCAATTTTTACGCAATATTGATTCAATTAAAAGCGCAGACGAAGCGCTTAGTTCAATATATGGTAGTGTACTCGAAGGTCTGATATTCCAAGCCTCAAATGATTCAGGGCGCGAACAATGGAGTAATTTAAATTTTATATTAAGCTCTCCGGTTGCTTTGAAATTAGGTGATAGAACTACACTCCAAGGTATGATATATGCGTTAGCATCTCGATTAAATAGTAGTTTGTTGGACGAATTACTAAGCGATACAGACATCGTTAGTCTCGTTGGAAATATAGTAACCCTAAAAGAAGTTGCTCTATTTATTGAGGGTGCTCCGCATTGGGGATATGGCGGCACCTGCGACGCTATATGGGAAAGAATATATAGCCACACCAAAGGCAGTGCTGAACGTACAGGTAATCCCCTAGTTGATATAGTTACAGACGAAGCTATGTCTTCTAGTCGCGAGATGTTAGGCAAAATTCAACATGGCGACACTAGGTATAACTATTATTCTGCCAGTGCGAATGGTAGCTTCAGAGACCAGGATAATGTTGACGATGAAAGCAAGCGTGACATTGTTGACATTATACCTGTGTCTAGCGACGGCATTAGCGCAATTATTGGTCCAGGGGGCAGAGTATATGCATTTCAATACCAAGGAATTACGTCGCCTTTTATTGCACTGGGAGAGTTCGGCGAAGATATGTTTGTCCCAAACTTACATAACGAAGATGAATTTAAACGATTTTGCGAAGTGTACTTCTTACCACAAGTGCGAATAGCCCTAGAATCTAGAATTGGCATAAAATTAAACAAATTATCGATGAGGTCGCAACTAATTTTTGCACAATATTTTTCGGAACAGACAAGTCTGGGTAATTTTGCACGTCTAAGCAAGGCTTTAAACAAAACTAATGAAAACGAAAGAATTAAAGTACTTGAGGCTTTTTTAGCGTTAGAATATGGTGATCATCTTGGTGAGGCAATAATTGATTTAGCGGAAGTAGATAGAAAAGGGGAAGCCTCACAAGAGATATTCAGCCTCATTAATGACATACGTGCTAATATGTTAAATTGGGAAAAAAGAGCATGGTTTGCACAAGATGACTGTGTGTATAAAGAATATTTTATTGGTATTAAGCGTGGTATAGAAATGAGAGTTTCGCAAATATTAAGCCCTGCCGCAGATATCCTAGCTGGTAAATCTCAAGATGCAGTATTTTATCATCGTGATGGCACTGAATCTGCTAGGCTAACAATTAATTCAATTGAACAAGTAATCCAGGGTCTTAAGCTCATCGAGCATCAGACTCGTAATTATGCGATGGCAGAGTCAGCACTAGTAGATGATCACTTACCAGTATCTGATAGAGATAGTGGCTTAAGATCATTTTCTAGAATAAATGATTCGGTAGGTATGACTTTACGCCCACACGAAACAGACGAAGCAGAGGCGCGATTACGGTGGAGTTTGGCTTTAACGCCAGCTGACCAGCAGGCAATATTTGGTAAACACCTTAGTGTAACGAAAGCTGGCAAGCCCCGCAATGTAAAAGTATCTATGAGATTAGATCTAGAAAAGATATCTGGGCATGTAGCATTAGATCTCGGTACATTTAGTGAAGATGCTACAAACCCAGAAAACGACCCCAATACCCTTTTGGCCGCATTGATTACTGTTGGCGTGCAGCATAGTCGCCAAAGGCATGGCGAAGGTATTATGCATAAAGATTACCATGTGCGTGAGACGTTTTCTCCGATATGCAGTGACCCGCATTTATTTGGAGAATTTATAGAAATGGCTGCGCACCACTTAACTATTTTGAGGAACAAACGTGTCGGCAAAACATCCCTAAAGGTTATAAATACATAGCCTATTTTAATACAAGTAGCTTAAATCTAATGCGTGACCACTGTATGTGACTTAGTAAAGTAGCCAGAAACGCTATTAAGCTCTACACCGGTAATTGGGATTACACTACCATCTTCTATTGCTTGTTCGATTACCGTATTGGCAATACTTGGTGGATATGGCTTATTCGTGTCAGGATCTATTGCACAAGATATCGTTATATGTGGAGCAGCTTTTTGTGAGAAAGGATTTTCTACAAGTACAACCTGAACTTGGCCATTGTCTACAACCCCAATAACTTTTAACGTATATTCAATGCCAGCAATAATTGGGCCGTGGGGTATTGCATCCCTGAAAGCATTGGTAGAATGCGTTGCATGGACTGTATCATACTTTGGTGGGTACTTAGCGAGTAGCTCTTGCTGAGCCTCGGCAGTTAAGAACATAGCTGTATATAAAATTTCAGATCGTTGGGTTTCAGGTAGTTCTACGTTAGGTTTTGACGCTTCTGGAATAATTGTCATACTGCGTATTATAGTTATGATTATTAACGAACGTCAAGGTAATGGAGTACTATAATCACGATAGTGAAGATACCATGGCCTCTGACTTTTCTCTAAATGACTCAGTTATGATTGCGTGTATATGCCTCATTGCCATAGCAATCGCGGGGCTTTCTATAAGTGTAGCCATTTGAGTTTCTCCAAAGGCAATAAAGGCCACCTTATCACCATATATGTCTATCTCAACTGGTGCGGTGTATATATCATCAGGTATGAACGTTCTATAGTATAGATTTTGTGTATCAAAACCTTCTTTAACATGTGCTTTACCTTCAGGGCTAAACGGTGTTATAGAATACGTTTTTATACCTGCATCAACCCGTTTTTTTCTGTATTCAATATAATAATCTTCACCTAATATTTTTACATCGGCTCTTGTGCGGAAAAGATATATATTCTCTTTGGTTTTTAAGGTATCGTTGTATATAGTTTTGATACCTTCTATACCTTGTAAAATGCGGGCGCCGGGTTCTTCAGAAAATTTATAGAAATAATCTATTAGATTGTTCATGTTATTTTCGATGATTTTTTCATTTTGCACGTATACTTTGCGCCTACGTTCTGCCAGCTCTTCTAGTGCTGCGGGGTGGTTAGCAGTGTACTTTGCACCGTATTTAACGTCATCCTTTTTTCTAATTAGGCCATACTTAAAAAGCTTATCTATAATTGCATACGTGTTGGTGCGTGATTCGTTGATATGTTCGGCTAGTTCTGCGGCAGACAAACCGGCGTGCTCTATGAGGGCTATATAGGCTTTAGCTTGGCTATCGGTTAGCCCAGCTTTTTTTATTATTTCTATGTCCATAACCTAGATTCTAGCATATATAGTTATAAATGTCAATTTAAAAATGACAAATGCTACCACTGTAAATATTATCAATAACATGCTAAGTATTGACAAAAAAGCAAAAACGTGACATACTGTATGCAAGATCGAATGAATGAGAGGCTTATCCATCGATCGCACCTTATAAACTAGATGCAAGCTACCAAGGCAAATGAGCCCTCCCGCATTATGTGGGTACGCGGCTTAAATGCTCGCGGTTGTGGAGCTAACATGTGTATTTACATGGTCCTGTAGGAATGATTCGCTTTTGATGCGAAACTCATGCCCGTTCTGTGGTACGCCCGAGAAACGTACGCGAATATACTTGTTAATTCTATATGCTTTACCATCTATTCATATAAGAGTGCTCATATAGCTCAAGTGCCTCTGGCGCGTACTCGTTGATATGGTAGGTTACACCTATCTCGCAGTTCAACGAGCCCGCCTGGTGCCGCCCAACCCCCTTTAAAGTCATACAAATAGCAGGGTGGGCAATAAGAACCCTATCATTATATAAAGGGTATTCTTAAGTGCGGCATCAAGCGGGTAATACATGCCCATATCATAATTAAATGCAGGAGAAGTAAATGATTGAACAAGATATCATTTTACCAGACGCATGCCCAAAATCACCTTTTTGGGGATATACAAGAAAAGAGACACTAGAACAGCTAGCATCTTTAGAAATTGTTGGGGATGCTGCCGAAAGAATAGCTGGTGGTTTATCAAGAGAAAGACATGCATGGCGTACAGAACAAGTCTTGGGCGCTATTGCAGCGTATTCTGGTGATATTACTGCAGAAGATAGCAATAACGCAATGGTTGTCGCTACTACACTCACCGATCGCATTGGTATTGGAGGTAGCAAACAGCTGACTGGCTGGGAAAGTCAAAAATCTGCAACATCAACACTCAGATTACCTATTTTTAGCACCTTGGGTAAGGGTAGAAAGTACGCTGGAGACGGAGCAGCTTGGACAGCAGCCATAGAAGCCGCTGGCAATACAGCAAGATATCAGCTAGGTGCTGGTCAATCTGCCCGAGTAAAAGTTGTACCAGAATCATTTGATATTGACGGTGTTGAAACCTTTGGTGTACCAAAAGAACTAATACCGGCACAGTGGATAGGAAACGTTGCTACAAAAGGCATTTGGAATGCGCTTAATAATGGCTTTAATACCAATGACTTATTGCTAGGCACACCGCAGCAGTGGGCAACTATGTACAATAATCCAGATGGCTCTAAGCTTAAAGTCATTAGGAGTATAGATGGTGTTTCACTTAAAGAGGCGTGGGATGCATTGCTTTTAGAATCAGACAACCTGCAGCGCTATGGTAAGTATTTACAAACTATATCAGAAGAAGAACAACAACAATCTTCTCCTGACGAAGACATACCTGCATGGGAAAGAGATTTTTTAAACAGTATAACAAATGACAATTCATAGCAATAAAGCTATGACAACATATGTCGATAAGGAGTAATATAATGAAAAATGAGATACAAGAATTTTTAATTGACGCAGACAATACAGCACTGTACAAGGTAGTTCGTGCAGATACGGGTACACTAGAAGATAGGTTCAGTATGCCTGTAGTTGACTTAAACGCCATTGATAACCCAGATGAACCTGGCTTACACCGACGTGTCCGGGCAGGCTTGTCAGCACTACTATTTAGAACGCCGGTAAGTGTTGATATGAGTTGGGAAATGACAACTTTAAGTAGTTTTGGTTCGGAATATGGTGATCAGTGGGGTGATGGTAGTCGTGGGTTCTACAATAGAGATTACGATTTAATTACCGATTCCTACCTAAATACACCCGGCTCTACATGGAATAATAATCCGCGTGCAGCAACGCTAAGAATGTCGCATAGTAGACATGTCACCAGTAGCAACGATGTACGTCCAATTGGTACCGGTGATTATTTACCATACAACTATGCATTTGGTTTATTTTCAGATAGTCAAGGGGTTCCTTCTGTAATAGGAAAATTAGTAACTTGGAATGAGGCTGGATACTCTAATTGCTTAGAATATCAAGATGATGCAGATCCTAAGCTGTCCGATTTTCGAGTGCATACCCAAGAAGCACATGCTGGTTTTGAAACTTTACACACGAGTTTGGCACAAAAAATAGAAGCACAAAATCTTATAGATATAACAGTTTAAAAGATAGATAATTCCTATACGTGAGCTAAAGACTATTTGGCTCACGGCAGGGCTTATTTATAGAGTAAGCTTGTTAAAAACTTGGCTTGGTTGCTTGATAAGAGGCTGTCTACTAAGATGCAAGCCTCTCATTCGGCTCCAATTGACAACTTGTGTCAAAGAATAGTGGATGTCCTTTCAAGCAGTAAGTTATTTAAGTTTTTGGGTACGGCGCTCGGCGAGGTTGATCCAGGGTGGGGCGGCAGCCCCACTATCGGCGGATCGCCGCAGGCATCTCGTCAGTGGTCGACACCGACGAGATTGTCCGGATCGTCGAAGAGCACCTGCTCTAGACGAATCCCCAGTATGGGCATCACTGGGTTACTAAAACTGCTTCCGCCCCAACTGGCGGCTAAAATACTTCCGAAGAAGCGAGTTGGCGCTTATTCGGACAACACCTCGGAAGGAGGTGAGTCCATTGGCGAAGCCAACTGACGTTGTGCGTAAGCCGCTGCCGTTTAAGCGGCAGGAGATCGTGTACTCAACGAGTACACCGAAGCCGTGCTAGGACGGCGAGGTTCAGGAAACCGTTTCCTTGTAAATAAAACGGAACCCCCTCGCTTAGGGTCATATAGTAAACGCGCTTTCTATGCATGCGCGTTCAAGCCCAACTCATGGGCAGGCATAGAGCGGGGTAGGACGTAACTCAATAAGCCCACCCCAACCCTCTGCAGATGTGTGTCTGCACTGATGAGCCGAAAACGGCGAAAGGAAATATATTAGGCTAGTAGCCTGAAAGGATATCATAAGTAATGAATAAACAAGAAGCAATTGAAGATTCTATACGTTCCAGTTCTCCTGATTTACCAATCTTAGGCGAGGGAATTTTAACAGACGATTTTCAGCATCATAATTTACCTGCTGATTTGTATAAGACGCATCCGGGTATATATGCAGTAAGACTACTACTCGATCCACCACATACTGAGTTGGGTGGTGATCATGTAGATTATAGTAAAACATTTGATCCTTATGTTGGAGGTTGTAATTTATGTGGTTTCGCAACAATCTTATGCGATGGAATTATACGTGATATTGATGGTGGATTGCATGAAGTTACACCAAGTTTAATGCAAAAAATCAATGAACGAAATCATGGTATTTCAGAAGTTGCTATTATGCATAATTTGCCCGATGAAGAGCTTACTAAACGAGGCTTAAAGCGTTACCAGACAGAAGAATATCCAATCATTGAACCAATTGTATCAATGGAAGAAACCATGGAACTCTATGAACGAAGAGTAGGTGATAAGCAAAATGCGGTTAATGAAGGTTTTGAAATTGGCATAATGGGTAAAAAAACAGAAAAAGGTGAAGTTGTATGGGTTGGGAATAATGGATATCCTGGTTGGGCGGCGGGCGAGCCGGTAAAAACTCAAGAGCTACTGTCTACACTAGTTTCTTATGGAGTGTTTATAAAAGAACCACATGAAAAGTGGCGCAATGTTACGAGATACATTGGGACTAATGGGCTAGAGGTAACAGAGACTTTATATTTTTTGAACAATGGTGAAATGATGATCAAATTTGTAGCTGAACCAGGACAAGTTGCAGGAATGTTATGGTCTGTCAATCATCCTGAAGACAACACCTACTTAATTGATCTGGAGGATTTGTATAATAACAGATCAGTTATAGCTACACCAGCATTATTTGATAGTGGGCTGAAACATTAATAACAAGTATTAATTATTTTAAAGACTGGTTGGATTGTTGATTGTTAAGACAATTTAGCAGTTGGCAACCCAACCAGTCTGAAGCCTGCTTGCAAAATGTGAGCACAGATTTGTTTGGGAGGAGGGGGCTACAATGTCCCTGTACGATGCTGCATATGCAGTACTTACATTGACCGCCGTGCTGCTGGCCATGGCAATCATGGCGTTAGTAGCGAGGGATAAGGTGGCTATGACGGTACTAGCCATCACAGCTATCATCAGTGGGGCTATTTTTATCCCGCTGAACTCGGCCCTCATCGAAGAGCAGGCCAGAGAACGTTGTGCCGGAGGGCTGCCCGTGCCAGGTAGCCCGTCCTACTGCTACAGTGGCGAACAGCCCCCGGCAGTGCTAGAGGGCGGAGCGTCGTGCACCAACGGACAAGCGGTAGTGCTCATGGAGCCCTACCGATCCGATGTGTGGGTGTGCCCTGCACCCGAAAGCAAAGTTTACCCCAGATCGTATCAGTGGTAAACCGCCAGCGCTTTTGTGATAAGCGCATCAAAGCCCACTTTGGGCAATCACAAAGGGGTGTGGCGCCCTCGTAAGCGCCCACCCCAACCCTCTGCGGATGTGTATCCGCACTGACGAGCCGAAAACGGCGAAAGGAATTTAATGAAAATATTAAGAAATAGTACATTAGAATCAATACAAAATAGTATACATACACAAGGGCGCGGTAATGGTGTTGCATCAGAAAAAGCATCAATACAACGGGATCTTGAAGACTATACATTATTAGTTCATGGATCGTCTGTTCGCCAAGCAGATGGTGTGCCCCCTAGAGATTTAGACGTGTTACTCGCCGGAGAGAGCTTGTTGCCTCTTCATAGGCGAATTAGTTTCTCGCGTGAATATAGTGTGGCAATTAATCAATCATTTATCTTGGATGCTTTGTTACACAATTGGCTATCCCGCTACCCACATACACGCGATCTGCCTATGGATATTTCCGAATACCACGGTACGCAACCTACGCTACTTGTACCTTGGGGTGCCGCTGGGCGAGGTGACAATTACCATATTGTAAACCAAGCACCTGGGCATACTATTGTTGAACAAGAAGTAAATGGCATCGGTTCGGCTTTAAGGGGTGACCTACTTGAGCCTGGAGCGTTTGAAGATTGGAAAGAAACACAAATATCTGATGAATATAAACTTTATATTTCTCTAGGGGGCATAGCGATGGCTTGGGAGGATCCATATTATGGAGATTTATTATGGACCACTGAACGCTTACCGGACCCAATGGAAGGCCTAGGCGCTATTCATAAAGCAATGCGTACACACTCACACGGAGAAGAGCTTGTTCGCAGCTTGCCAGAAGGCGACAGACTATATCAATTGATTGCCAATGGTGACCGCACAAGACGATACGTATCAGAACATTACGCACATTTTCATGCAAATGAGGCTGAGCCGACTCCTCATCATTCCGCAACGCTAGATTTTGGTATGGGCGAGCTAATACTTAATGATGTAAAGCGCTAAACTTGCGACTATGTATATATCAAACTATTGATAATGAGAATAGGTTTAATGGTATGTCGCGCTGTAGAAAAATTAGTACATAAATAGACGACCCCTATACGTGAGCTAAAGACTATTTGGCTCACGGCAGGGCTTATTTATAGAGTAAGCTCGTTAAAAACTTGGCTTGGTTGCTTGATAACAGGCTGTCTACTAGGAACCCCTCATTTGATGTAAGCCTCTCATTCGGCTCCAATTGACAACTAATGTCAAAGAATAGTGGATGGCCTTTCAAGCAGTAAGCCATTTAAGTTTTTGGGTACGGCGCTCGTTATTTGTAACGTGCGTCAGCCAAAACCTTAAACTTATAATTGACAAATAAGCAAAACTGTGCTAATGTATAATCATACAATTACAAACAAAAACATATCAAAAAGGAAATAAAATAATGTCAACATATGGAGAAGGAACTCCCTTATCACACACAATAGAACAGGTATCTACTACAGAACAAGATAATAATCAAAGACGATGGCGCATAGGTCGCTGGTTTGGCTCCGTGGCTTTATCTGTACTTGCCAGTATGGGTGCTACACAACAGAACAATAGTGCACCAGAACACACTGGTTTTACTACTGTTGCAACGATGCAAACAAGAAGCCATGAAGCGAGTATTGGTATAGGTTTGCCTGATATCTTACCCGGAGATGCGACACTGAGGTTGCCCGGTGTAGAGATTGCAGAGCAACCAGATGATGCTAAAGACACTAAGTCAGGTACGCCAGAATCAAGCCAAGAAATAGTCAAGGAACAGCTAAGGGTAGCGCTTATGGAGTGGGCTCGTCTTTTTGACAAAGATGCAATGGCAGAAAAACCAGTAGCCATGGCACAAGTGCAAAAAATTGCAGACACAATAACTGATCTTATACAGAATGATAGTGAAATAACTGACATTCGTTTTATCGGTAGCGCATCAGACGAAGATGACTATGCATATATGTATGGTGGTGAAAATCCCGGTCTAGGAATAGACAGTGCTAAAAACGAAGCACTTGCCCTAACTCGTGCCAAAGCAGTAGAAAAACTTGTCACTGCTCTATTGAGGCAACAACTGAGTGCTGAAGAATATGAACAAGTGATTGATGTTATGCAAAAACCCAAGGGTATAGAAACGCAAGATAAACAGCTTAACAAAGATATAGAACAACTTGCTGATACGATGGGTATACGTACAGTTGATTTAGTCTCGCTTTATAACAGAAACCCACAAGAGCTGCCCAAGGATGCAAGAGAAACACTGGCAGGCTTGAAGCGAGATAGATATGTAAAGGCAATTATAACAGCAAAGAATAATGTAGTGAGTGAACCAGAAACGGGTGTCGTAAATGAAGAAGAAGACCAACCTAGCTCAATTGTGATAGTACCAATAATTATTCCTTTTAGAAGAAGGAAATCATCGCAATACCCAAATCCAAAGCATGGTACAAACGGAGTAAAAGTGTCTAATGGAGAATCATTTGAAGATGTTACAGCGACGGGCATTGGCAGTACTAAACTTATGGCACAAATGGCTGGCAAATCGTCAAAAACAGGCAGAATTCGCATGGGTGGTACTACTAGATTCATGGGCACAAGACGACAGAGAGGCGTGTCACGTAGCGGTATTGCTACTGGCCTATATGGTGTACAAAAATATCGGGGTAAAATCACACCAATCATAACAACAAATATAGAGTCTGGTGTTACAGATAGGCCGCTAGAAGATGCGAACTTACCACCAAAAGACCCAACAGCTAGCATTATACCTAAAAGACAGCGAAGCAAAGGTAAGGAAACTACTCAACATGGCGGACGAGGTTTTAGGCGTAAACAACCAGCCCAATCCAATAATGGTGGCAACAGTGGCCCAAGAGGCCAAAGGAATTTCTTCCCACGGTCACGTTATACCACAAGAAGAACACGTCATTAAGTATCACACGTGAAACTGAATAGTATATAGGAGGTTATTTACAAGTATCTGTAAACAGATGAATATTTGCGGTAAACTAGTGTAAAGATGGAACACAAAACTGTCGAACAATACATTTTGAGCATGCCTGGTGCAGTGCTCGATTACCCATTTGGCAAAGGTGTAGCGGTATATAAAGTTGGTGCCGACGAAGCAGCGCGGCAAAAGATGTTTGCGCTGATTGCAGAAGACACCACACCCTTACGATTGAGCTTAAAATGCGACCCACAACTTGCGGTTGTACTCCGCGAAAAGTATGAAACGGTATTGCCGGGCTACCACTTAAACAAAAAGCACTGGAACACGATTATTTTAACTGGTCAGCTTACATGGGAAGAAGTGCAAGACCTTATTCGCCATAGCTACAATTTAGTAGTAAGTGGGTAAGTATAGAAGAGAGTAAGCTGCTAAGTATTAAGATACAGCAGCACTCTACTCACTTACTAACTTATATACTTTTCACTGCTTTACTGCTTTGGGGTGGTGGGTTCGCCCAAGATAACACCAATTTGGGCATAGTACGATTCGAGCTCTTTTTTAAGCTTGGCAGATTTTGTTTGACTATAGGCAGTTACAAGGGTTTGGCGGTATAAATCTAGCCGTTCAGTAAGAATGGTTTGGTAGGTTTTGTCAAACGAACCAGAATTTTTGGCATCATCTAGCACTGCTTCATAGCCACTATTTTGGTATGGGGCGATTATTTTTTTGGCATTTTTGCCGAGTTGCCCCATGATAGCGGCATTTTGTGATGATACGGTTAAGCTAACAGAAGCAGTTTTATTAATAGTGGCTGTGTCTCGCGCCTCTTTGGCGCCTATTTCTGTAATTGCGATAATATCAGCTTGGGCACCACCAACCGGCGCTAGTACTTCTTGCGTATTTTTACTACTGGCAGATATCACCGTGACCAGTAATATGCCAAGCAATAACGCTAGTGCTGCTCCGGCCACAATAATAATGATGCGTTGTTTTTTACTACCACCAAACAATGGTTTTTTTTGCGATGTTTGGTTCATGATAAATTCGTAGTTGTTTTGGTCCATTACTATATGATTATAGATGAAACTTTTGGTAATGTGGAATAAAAGCATAAATAGTATAGCGCACAGTGGGCTACGAGTAAGGCGCGACACGGTCTTTACGCTAGGCAATAAACGCTATACCCTTATAGCATGGATGCTGTAGAAGAGGTTAAGCAACGTTTAAGTATAGAAGATGTGGTTGCTGAATATGTTGAGCTAAAACGTTCTGGGCGCAATTTTAAAGGTCTGAGTCCGTTTACATCTGAGCGTACACCCAGTTTTATCGTTAGCCCAGAAAAACAAATTTGGCATGATTTTAGCTCTGGCAGGGGTGGTGATATGTTTAGCTTTATTATGGAAATGGAAGGTGTAGACTTTAGGGGTTCGCTAGAAATATTGGCTCGGCGCGCTGGTGTAGACCTGAGTTTGTACGATAAAGGCGATGGTGGTGGTATGCGTAAGAAAAAAGATGCTGCCCAAGCTGCTTTGACTATGGCGGTACGGTATTACCAACAATCGCTCTTGCATAGCCCATCGGCACTCTCCTACGTAACCGACACACGGGCGTTACGCCGCCAAACTATCGCCGACTTTGGCATTGGCTACGCACCAAACACTGGTACAGCACTTGTGGATGCATTGACCAAAAAAGGTGTGTCTGTTCATGACATGAAACTTGCTGGGCTTGCGAATGATCGCTACGGCAAAGTGAATGATATGTTTCGGGGTAGAATTGTTATTCCGCTATATGATGCCCAAGGGAACCCACTTGGTTTTACAGCACGTATTTTACATAAAGAAGACAGTGGTCCTAAATACATTAATACTCCACAGACAATTTTATATGACAAAAGTCGCCACGTCTTTGGCTTACACGCAGCCAAAGAAGCTATCAGAACGAGTGGTTTTGTGGTGATTGTAGAAGGCAATATGGATGTGATTAGCACGCACCAAGCAGGCTATAAAAACGTTGTCGCGACGGCCGGTACTGCAATGACGGGTTTTCAGATTAAAGCCTTACAGCGGTTGACGACGGATATTCGGCTTTGCTTTGACCAAGACGCAGCAGGTGTTGCTGCAGCCGAACGTGCCATAGATGTTGCTCAGGCTGCAGGTGTACAACTTTCTATTGTTTCGCTCCCAGAAGGTAAAGATCCTGACGAGCTCATTCAAAAAAATGTTGCGCTATGGGAAGAAGCGATTCATTCGCCTGTTTACGCAGTAGATTGGCTGATTGATAGGTACAAAGAGCAGTTTGATATTACCAGCGCTAGTGGCAAACGAAAGTTTAGTGATGCCTTGGCGCATATTGTGAATAGTTTGCACGATTCTGTAGAGAAAGATCACTACATTAAAGTATTAGCAGAAATTGCAGGTGTGAGTGAATCTGCCATAAAAACCAAGTTAGCGGTTATGGCATCTGGCGAAAAAGCCAGCCTAAAAAAGCGCAAAAACGATGCGCCTACGCTCGGCCACGACCAAGAAGCATACCAAGATCAACTGCTATCACTACTAGTTATGTTCCCAATAACGCGGCGGTTTTTAGAAACGGCAGATACTACCTATTTTGTGTTTAGCACCCCAGAGCGCCAACGCGTATTTGAGTATGTGAGCCAAAATCCTCACGTTACAATTACAGATTCTATACCTGATGATTTGAAAGATGTCGAAGACTATGTCAAAATACTACTACTGAAAGCAGAAGAACTCTACGCAGTTGGCTTTGATGCCAACGAAAGATTGCGAGAGCTGCAAGATTTAATTGAAAAACTAAAATCAAAATATTTTGTGAGCCAAAGACAACTTTTGTCTGCGCAGATTAAGCAGGCAGAAGAGGCTGGCGACGAAGAAAAAGTAAACACATTGCTAGAACAATTCAATCAACTATTAAAGAAAGGGCAATCATAGAGTGGTAGATAAACCTGCAGATTTGACTGACAAAAAAAGTAAATTATTAGAAAAAGCGCGTATAAGCGGCAAAATAGAATATAAAGAAATATTGGCCATGATTCCAGAAGCAGCCGATAATATTGAGCTATACGACACCATTAGCTCTGAATTGGTAGACGCTGGTATTGAAGTAAATGGGCATGAAGATCCACCACTAGAAGTAATCGCCAAGGTAGAAGACGAGTGGGAGGCAGAAGACGAAGAAGAAATTATGACTACCCAAGCAGCGTTGCTTGACGATGTTTCTGATGATTCGGTGCGCTTGTATTTACGTGAAATAGGTAAAATACCGCTACTTTCGTCTGAAGAAGAGCTTGCTTTGGCCCATAAAGTGGTGGCGGGCGATAAACGCGCTAAAGACAAAATGGCAGAGGCCAATATGCGCCTTGTTGTTTCTATAGCCAAGCGATATGTTGGCCGTGGGTTAGATTTATTAGACTTAATTCAAGAAGGTAATACGGGGTTGTTGCGTGCGGTAGAAAAGTTTGACCCAGACAAAGGCTTTAAATTTAGTACGTATGCAACGTGGTGGATTCGCCAAGCAATTACCCGAGCGATTGCTGACCAAGCACGAACGATTCGTATTCCTGTACACATGGTAGAAACGATTAATAAGTTACTTCGTACTCAGCGCCGTTTGACGCAAGAACTTAACCGCGAACCAACCAACGAAGAAATTGCCAAAGAAATGGAAATGGAAGTTGAAAAAGTTGAGCATATCATGAAGATTAAACAAGATATTCACTCACTTGATCAATCGGTACGTGATGATGAAGAAGATTCTGTACTTGGTGACTTCGTAGAAGACGAAGACACAGTAACGCCAGAAGAATCAGCTACGAATCAGCTATTAAAAGAGCACGTGCAAGAACTTCTAAGCGGCCTAAGTGAGCGTGAACAAAAAATTATCCGTATGCGATTTGGGCTTGACGATGGCAAAAACCATACACTAGAAGAAGTAGGTCACGAATTTAGTGTTACCCGTGAACGTATTCGCCAAATAGAAGCCAAAGCGTTGGCAAAACTTCGTAAACATAAAGAAAGTAAGCGATTACTCGACTATATACGGTAATATAAAAGCATATGATTATAGGATTATCTGGAACGCTGTCTAGTGGTAAAGACACACTTGCCGATCACCTGCAAGAAAAATTTGGTCTAATGCATATAAGTACGGGTGATATTGTGCGAGAAATCGCTCAGTCACAGCGCGGTTCGGTAGAACGCCCCGTGCTATATGATGTAGGCAACGAATTACGTCACTCTTACGGTGGCGGAGTGCTAGTAGATAGGGCACTAGACAGGTACCAAAATAGTATTCGTACCTATGCAGGTGCCGTCATTACTGGAATACGCAGTTTGGCTGAAGCCAAAGCCATAAAAGAAAAAGGGGGCACGATAGTATTTGTAGATGCCCCTCTAGAATTGCGTTTTATCCGTATGCAATCACGCCATCGTGACGGCGAAGCGCGCATAACGTTAGAAGCTTTTAAGCAGCGTGAACAAAAAGAACTTGCAAGTGGCCTGAGTGATGCCGATTTTAATATTACACAAATTGGCCAGATAGCCGATATACATTTACAAAACAACGCGTCATTAGAAGACTTTTTTGCAGCTGCAGAAAGGGAGTTGCAGCTGGCCTAGGAAAGACAAGCAGGTAGTATCATGCCAAAGCCAACAGATACAATTGAGACCACAGATTTTACACTTTTTAAGCAACAACTAAGCACCCATAAACATACTATTGATACAGAGCTGCAGCGCATAAGTGAGCATCTGCTTGCAGATACAAACGAACAGTTTGGTGAAGTACCAAAAGAAGTGGTCGCAGCGTACGCGGCTGTACTACTGAAGGGTGGTAAGCGTATTCGTGGCTCACTGGCAATGGCGGCATATGCTTTGTTTGAAGGCGATAATCAACCAATGATTACCCAAGCAGCGTGCGCTCTAGAAATGCTCAACACCTATATTTTAATCGCGGATGATATTCAGGATAGATCAGAATCTCGCCGTGGTGGCAAAACAGCACATATTCAAATGCGTGATTTTCATGTTAAAAAGCACTTAAAAGGTGATTCTTTGCACTTTGGTGAAGCAATGGCTATAAACAGTTTTTTGATTGCTCAGCATTACGCTGCTAACCTTATAGCTACGTTGCCAACCTCAGCAGATATTCGTATTAAGGCCCTACAGAATGTTAATAAATGTTTTATTGTTACCGCTCATGGCCAAACAATGGACATTTTTGTAGAGTCTAATGGAGCTGCATCTTCAGAAGAAGTAAACCATATTTTAGAATGGAAAACGGCGTACTATACATTTATAAATCCTTTGCAGCTTGGGGGTATTTTGGCCGGAGCTCGCAAAGCAGACATGGCAAAGCTGGCAGACTATGGTTTGCATGCGGGGCGGGCGTTTCAGCTTGTTGATGATATTATTGGTACTTTTGGCTCATCTGATATGACAGGCAAAAGTCCGCTAGACGACATAAAAGAAGGTAAACGTACATTAATGGTACTCGCAGCCCTAGAAAAAGCTAATGCTTCAGACAGTTATTTTCTAGAAGCATGTCTTGGCAGCCAACAACTTACCATGCACGATTTTGAAAAATGCCAAAGCATTATTACAAAAACAGGTGCGCTAGATTACACCAAAGAACAAGCAGAACAGTCTAGCAAAAAAGCAATAGCCGCTATTAGTAGCGAAACAACGTGGGTGCCACAAGCAAAGCAATTTCTTATAGATCTTGCTCAATACATTCTCGTGCGTAACACGTAGCACAATTGATGACATTAAAAGGTATACTAAATAGAGTATGAAGAAAAAAATAGCAATAATTGGTGCTGGTTTTGGCGGCATAAGCGCTGCCGCATATTTAGCGCGCGATGGCTATGATGTTACAGTGTTCGAAAAAAACAGTCAGCCAGGTGGCCGGGCAATTGTATATAAACACAAAGGCTTTACGTTTGACATGGGGCCAAGTTGGTACATGATGCCAGATGTATTTGAAGATTTTTTTACAGATTTTAATACTTCATCAGAAAAATACTACCAACTAAAAAAACTCCTTCCGTCGTATCGGGTGTATAACAATACAACGTCGCACGATGTTAGTCCGGTAGATGAAGGTGGCTTGGCGGTATTTGACGATCTTGAACCAGGTGCAGCCAAGCAAGTAAAGCAACTGCTTAAAAAAACAGGCAAAGAATACCGACACATTCGTGAACACCTACTAGAAAAAGACTATATCTCACCAATAGACGCAATTGATAGTAAAGCACTGTCTATGCTTGCGAATCCGGAATTGTTTTTTTCGTACCATAGCCGTATTAAAAAAACGTCACGCAACCAAGATATTCAAAAAATTCTCGAATTCATGACAGTGTTTATGGGTGGCAGCCCACAGAATATTCCGGGAGTCTATAGTTTATTAAGTCACGTCGATTTGAGCCTTGGTATATGGTACCCAATGGGTGGTTTTGGGGCTGTGGTAAAAGGTTTTGAGACGATTGCTAAACAACAGGGCGCAACATTTGTGTATAACGCAGAAGTTACCAGAATTCATACGACACAGCATTCCGTATCGCATGTTGAAGTTGCTGGTGTTAAGCACCAATTTGATGCTGTTATAGCGAACGCCGATTATCATCACGTAGAAACAAAGCTGGTGCCAAGAAACTACCAATCGTATCCAGAAAAGTACTGGGCCAAAAAAACACTATCACCGTCTGCTATGTTGGTGTACTTGGGGGTAGACAAAGTAGTGCCTGGTTTGTTGCATCATACAATGTTTTTTGATGCAGACTGGCATGGTCATTTTGACCAAGTATTTTCAAAAAAAGAATGGTCGCTCCGCCCGCTTTTTTATGTTTCTAACCCAAGTAAGACAGATCCTACGGTAGCACCAAAAGGGAAAGAAAATATTATTATGCTCGCACCGCTTGCGAATGGCTTGCACCCAACAAAAGATCAAATAAATGAACTAGTAGAAAGTTTAATCGCTCGCCTAGAAGCTCGTACAAAAACAAACATTAGCAAACATATTGTGGTTAAAAAAGTTGTTCTGATGGACTTTTTTGCAGAAACATTTAACGCGTATAAGGGCAATGCCTTTGGTTTAGCGCATACACTAGGCCAAAGTGCGATGTTTAGGCCCCGTATGCAAAGTAAAAAATTAAAGAATTTATATTATGTAGGGCAATACACAAACCCAGGTACGGGCGTGCCAATGGTAGTGTTATCTGGTAAAATTATTGCAAGAGTGGTGGGCGAAAGGGTTCGCCAGTGACAAGAGAAAAAGAGATATTTAAACAAGGTAGCACAACATATTACTGGAGTAGCGTATTCTTTCCAGAGCAGACAAAAGAAGACGTATTTAAACTTTATAGTTTTGTACGTATTGCCGATAACTTTGTAGATGCCAAGCCACAGAATAAAAAATCTTTTATTCAATTAAAAAAAGCGTGGACCGCATTGGTGAATATAAATAAGCAACCGTCTAAAAAAATGAATTCAGATATTCGCTTGGCTGTAACTAATATGTATGACGTATACAAAAAGTATGATTTTTCTAAAGAGTGGGTGAGTGCATTTTTAGACGCCATGGAACAAGATTTAGGAAAAAAAAGATACAAAACATTAGACGACATCATTGCTTACATGTACGGCTCTGCAGAAGTTATTGGGCTCATGATGGCAAAAATAATCGGTGTACCAGAGCGGGGCTACGAAGCGGCTCGTATGCAAGGCAGGGCTATGCAATATATCAATTTTATACGCGATATCGCAGAGGATAATCAGCTGGGGAGGGCATATTTCCCAGCGAGCGAACTCAAGAAATACGGGCTTCCGAGTGTTTCTAAAGAAGATGTGTATCGGCACCCAGCAGCGTTTCGTGAATTTATAGAAGCCCAACTTGCGTACTATACAAAATGGCAAAAACAGGCAGATAAAGGCATGAAATACATACCGCGATCGCAGCGAATCGCACTGCGTACAGCAGTTGATATGTACAACTGGACAGCGGTAGCTATTGCAAAAAATCCTTTTATAGTGTTTGATAAAAAGATAAAACCAAGTAAAAGCCGTGTGGTGGTACGGGCGTTAGTGAGGTCTATCCATGCGTGAATTTACATATTACTTATTTAATCTACTGGTTTTTTTGCCAGTTTTGGTACTGAGCTTTACGACAGATGTAAAGCCACACCGTCACGTACGTGGCTTGTTAGCTGGATTTTTATTAGTGAGCGTACCGTTTATGCTGTGGGACATATGGGCAGCGCAAGCGGGTCACTGGGGCTTTAACGTGGCCTACATTACAGGGCCGTACCTGTTTGGTGTACCACTAGAAGAATATTTATTCTTTATTACTGTGCCATTCGCGATGATTTATGTTTGGGGAGTGGTCAAAAAATATGTTACCGACCGCGCTACGGCTGGCTTCTTTCCACTATTGGCTTTTGGTATCACGGCAGGGTATTCGGTATGGTTACTGGTGAATTACTGGGGTAATGGCTATACACGCTCGGTTGCAATTGCAGCTATTATTGCTGTTTTAGTGGCAGCGGTTTCACGTATTGCCTATACGTGGCGATTTTGGACGTTTCAGGTTGTGCTCCTTGGGCTCTTTTTAGTATTTAATTCACTTCTTACAATGTTGCCTATTATTACTTATGGCCCAGATGCTATTATTGGCTTTAAAATTGGCGATATACCAATAGAAGATTTTTTGTTTAACTTTGCCTTTATTAATCTGTTTTTGCTAGTTTACACATTTGTAGATCAGCCCAGAATAGTCAAATAACTACAAAAGACCAAACATTGACAAAAAAGCAAAAATCTGCTATATTTTATATATGAAACCGAGCCCCGAAGCTCACGATATAAACAGTTCAGCGTTCACTCAGCAGTACTCTGAAGAAATATCTCGTTTACTGGACATTGCCGGCATACTAATTGAGCCAGGTGATGATTTAGTGTCCGCAACGCAGCCACTCGTACGTGGTGATCATTTTCATCCTGAAACACTATTACACCTTTCTGCAGAAGACCAGATACAAGCTTTGCATATATTTGAAAATATGGGTATGACGCAAGCCGTATATCCAACCGGTGGTACATATGATCGAGTATTGGTACTAGGTGGTGTGCATTCCAGTAATCTAGATAGGTTAAAATTTGTGTATGAGCAGATAGAGTCTAACAAGATTGAGCTATTTAGTGAACAAAGTATAGTACTGCTTGGTGGCACAAGACCTATTCAAGAGGGCGAAACAAGCAACGGTGAAAGTATGCTTACAGAGTCAGACAGCTTGCGAGAGGCGGCTGTGGCGCATTTTGGCAACTTAATACTTTCTCAGGTACATTTGCGCCTCGGGCTCTTGCCAAAGAGTCACAATTTAGTGAGTAAACGAGTATTACGTAGTGATAAAGAGGTGTTTAATGTCATTAATGCTAATGCTGTATCGCGCCCTCAAGGCGCACCAAGACACACGACGGCTTCTACAACGCTAGATTGGTTAACGCAGGATAATATAGAAGATGGCGCAAGAGTGTTATTTGTATCAGGTAATCCATATATACACAGGACTACACAAGATGTTCTATCTGTAATAAGACATTCCGGTCGTTCATTTGATGTAGAAAGCTGTGGACCTGCAGCTACTCCCAACTTGCTCGTAAGGCGTGCCTATGGTGAATTAGGACGAATTATATTTAGTGAAAGCGTTTTACAAGAATTAAATTAAGCATATTTATAGGTTTTTGGTAGGCGTGCATAACTTGGTTTGCTGCGCTGTCTAGAATCAATAATGCTAAAAATTTGTTTAAATCCTTCTGCCATAGCTTTACTTTCTATTATCATTGCCAATGCGTCTTCTCCAAATGTAACAAAGTAGACTTTATCCCCATACACCCCCCATTCAAACGAAGCGGTGTAGTCATTTGCTTCTAACCACGTTCTAGTTAATAAGTATGCTTTATCTGTTTCTTCATAATTACTAGGCACACGTGTATTTTCTGGAGTTATTGCAAAGCGAGGTATTTTGGCTTTAACCGCAAGCATACGGAGTTTATGCATCTGCGCATATCCATAAAAATCAATCGCTTTAGGTGAAAGCATAAAATAGATAGGTTTTTGATCGTTTACTTGGTCTTGGTAAACACGTTCTATATCATCTTTACCCATAAAGAAACGTACACCGGGCTGTTCGTGCGTTTTAATAAACTCATTAAGTAGTGATTGGGTGCTGGTTTCTAGTTCTTTTTGTGATTGCTCTAACTGCGCGCGATGTTCTTGCGCAAGCTGTACCAAGCGCGTGGGGTTGGTGGCTCTGTAATGGATTTTATTGCTTTTATCAAACTTAATAGCTAGCTCTAGAGCTGTTAATTTATCTAGTATTTTGTACATATTTGTGCGTGATTCGCCGACGTTTTTGGCAAGGTCGGCTGGCTTCCACTCTTTTTTAGAGAGCAATACTTGGTATACGTGTGCCTCTGTTGGGTTAAGACCTGCAGCGCTTAAATTTATCATGCAAGTAGTATAGCACAAAAAACCTAAAATGTGAAATAATAATTCACAATTATAAAAAAACAGATAAATAAATTAAAACAATAGTGAAAATACTATTGACATAAGTACAAAAATTGTATATAATGCGTAATACTATATTACTAATCGGTTTATAAAGGAGTTTTTGTATGAAAGGCGCAACAATTGCAGACGCTGCAATCACCAGTAGTGAAACACTCTATGAAATAGTAGAGGCCCTGCGTGTAGAAAATGAAAACCTAAAAACCGAAAACGAATTACTAAAAGTATTATTAGGAGAATAATTATGAACAAACGCAACGAACAATTTGGCGTTTACTACGAACTAACAAACTCTGGCGTACCCGAAACACGCTTAGTTGAAACTTATGGTTCAAGGGATGACGCACTCACGCGAGCGCAACAATTAAATGCGGAAGAAGGCTTAGACGACGCACCTTTTGAAGGTGCTGGCGATATTGAAAGATATACCGTCATGACCGTACTTAAAGATCTCGGAAATATTGCTACAGAAAACGAAAGTGGAATAGATGGCTAAAAGAAGAGAAAGAGACCCTAACGGGATCATATTTAATGGCCACGATATTGGCATAGGTTCAGATAGACTTGGCAACGAACTATACGAAGCTGTCTATGAGCTTGCTACGCGGGTAAGCCCCGATAGGCCTTATGTGCAAGAAACAGCTATAGAACCATATGAAGTTACAGTTCATGATCAATATTTTGCGATGCTGACCCATGGGTTACGTATACAGCCGAGATCTTTCTTTTTAATGACAAATGATGAGCTAAGACATAATCAGAATGACCCAGCAGTATCTACATTTTTGTCTGCGCTAGAAGAGCACGAACCATCGGATGACCCCACGCAAGGTGCCAGTGCCTTAACGTACGCACGACGAAATAGTGTTGTAGAGCAACACAGGCGCTTAGCAAGAGGTAGTATTATGACAGCTATGCAAGAAACGATGTCGAGCATGCCCGAGCTAGGGCATGGGCATAGTGATATTGTGCTAAAAAGTTTAGGTATAGTAGCTGTGCTGGGTAAGTATAGTAGTCCTAAAAGACTGATGGTATACCCAGAAGGTAGCAGTACGTGGCTATTACCCCACCGTATCAATGGAGTTCCTAGGGGCTATAGGTATAATATGCAGGACCCAAATGTGCGTGATGCTGCACAGTGGGCAATTGACTACGCAAGTGGATTAATCAATGAAATTGACAAATAAGCATAAGTGTGATATATTAATAATTAACTGTAACAAAATAAAAAACTAAATCATAAGTTAAGAAAGGAATATAACGATGACACAAAATAACCATGAGCAGGCACCATTTCACGAAACAGATCCGACTAAATTAATACCATTTAACTCATTTGATATTAACAGACACCGTATCGAGCAGATTGCAGGTATCGATGGTCCAATAGTTGATGAGCTTGCTAAAGTATTTGGTGTAGAAAAGCCCGAAAATGGATGGGATGTTGCATCGCTTGGTGAGCTTATTTCGATTGTAGGTCCAGCAAAAACACTGCAAGACAATATTCCTGCCATGGAAGAAATACTACCAGGTGTGGATGGCAAAAGATTTGCGATTGAATGGGTGAAACAGTCGGGTCTTTTAGAACCATCTTTTCGCAATTATGAAAATCCAGACCGATTAGTACCTCACTTATTTGAAACCGCAGTTATTACTGGGGGTGTTCGTAATTGGATGATGCGTAGGGCAAAAGTACTTATAGAAACACTACAAAATGGTACTGAGATTTTAGAAGTTAATCTAGTTGCCGGAATGCGTGAAATGCGCACAGCTGAAGGTAGCGATGTTCTTGAAGGCGACACAGAAGCGAGCTACATGGAGCGCGTCATTAAGCCTTTGATAGAATCATCAACAAACGTAACAGTGGATTTGTCTACTCCAGAGACTACCAGCGGTAATGAAATTTCTGCCGAAGTGGCAAAGATCACAAAAGGTGCAGAATCTGTGCTTGTTGCCTGTAATGCAGGTAATTGGATACAAAATGCAGGTCAGATAAGAAGAGCGATGGATGAAGATAAAAATAAGGTTTTTGTAGTAAGCGATACATTCCCGGTTGCAGAAAACGATGAGCCACCTGCAGAAGCCCAAAATCCTTTAACAGCAGTTGGCATCATAGGCCGTAACTTGCAAGAGCTAAAACGGCAAACGCAGTAGTATACATACCAGAAAATTCTGTTGAATATACGAAAAATATATATGCACAATTAAAAAGCGTCTCACACGGGGCGTTTTTTATTTGACGTGAATGCAAATAATGGTTATGCTAGAAGGGTATATAGCGTAAAAAACAAAACGCTCGCACAAAAGAACACCAAGACAAAATGTAAAAAAAGAGGTAATTCGTGGACAAATCGCACATACGTCCACGGCTATCTGCATACCAACGCAATTTTGCAGCCCCCGCAGCTGTAAACACCCATGCGTCGGTAGTTGCTGATATGCCGCTGGTTTCGCCCCCGCGGCCATTTGGCTCTGTACAGCCAAAGAGCGCCCCGGATTTTAAGGTAGGAGCAAAAACATATAAACGCTCACAGATAAAAAGAAGAGCTCTTAAAGGAGTGGCTTTTTTTGGTATTGGTATTTTATTGCTATTGTTACTACTTGGGGTCATTGGCTATGTGTTGAATGAGCGTTACGCGGGCAAGGCATTGCCGTATACCTACGTTGGTGATATTTCTATTGGTGGGCTCACGCAACCAGAAATTAAAGCGGCTCTAGATAAACGAGCAGAAGAGATCCGTGTAACACTAACAGAAGGCGGTCTAGTACGCGACGTACCGGTAAAACAATTTGGGGCTCAGTTTGATACCCAAAAAGCAAGCGAAGATGCAATTACAGGGTTTAACCCGTTTAGTTACTTAACAAAACGTACTGTGACGGTACCGGTGCAGGTGAACGAACGCTACGTAGATGGTTATTTGCGGTTACATGTGGCAAACATGCAGACAGATGCTGAAAATGCAGAAATCGTGAAGGCCAAAAAAGATTTGGTGATAGTTCCAGAAACCACTGGTTTTAGAACAAGCTCTGCATATGTGACAGAACAATTACAAAAACAATTACCAACCCTAGACGACCCAACGGTGAGTCTTAGTGCAGTGACAGATAAGCCATCTATTACCCAAGCAGATTTACAAGACGATATAGACACAGCCCGTAAATTGATTGCTACGAACATTGGTATAAAAGCATACAATACAGTTATTCGGCCAACCGATGACCAAAAGCTTTCATGGCTCGAGATTAAGCAAATACCCGGCAGCAATGAAGTGCAGATACAGTTTTCACAAACAAAAGTACGCGAGTATGTATTTGAAGCTACAAAAAAATACAGTACAGAACCCGTAGCAGAGCAGATTGTTACCAACGCAGATGGCACACAAAGTGTACAGGCTGGTAAAAGCGGGTATATAGTAGCAAATATAGATGAGGTAGCTGCAAATGTGTATCGTGCATTAATGAACCAGCAACCCCAAGTCGTTGCACTTGTGATTAACCCGGTAGAGTACCAAAAAATTGATCCTTCATTAGTGCCAAGACAACAGGCAATTACGGCAGTACCCCCACAATCTGCCCAACAAACGCAAGCGAACCAAGCCCAAACACTTGCCACAACCCAAGCTACGCAATAGATTACGACCGCTGTTCATAATCTGTCGGAGCGCGTATACTTTATGGTATACCAAGGAAGATAGGTGTTATGGCAGATGGCAAACCCCGCAAACGATTAGTCATTATTGATGGTAAATCTGTTTTTTACAGAGGCTATTATGCCATGCCAAATTTGAGCACAAAAGATGGTGTGCCAACGGGTGGTGTTTTTGGATTTGCGACGCTAAGTTTAGAAGTTATGAAGCGTTTACAGCCCGATTATGTGGTTGTTGCATGGGATAAACCCAAAACGAATATTCGCAAAAGATTAGACATATATCCAAAGTACAAAGCTGGGCGTAAACCGGCCCCAGCTGATTTTTACGTGCAAATACCAATCCTACATGAGCTACTAGAAGCACTTGGCTGGCCACTTTATGAACTAGATGATTATGAAGCTGACGATATAATGGCAGGGCTCGCAAAAAAAGCAACTGCGCAGGGTATAGAAACGGTACTTGTAACGAGCGATCTAGACGCCTTGCAGTGTGTTGACGAGCTAGTGAAAGTATATGCACTCAAAAAAGGCTTAAGTAACATAGAAGAATTTCACCCAGAAAGCTTTACGGCAAAATATGGTCTCAAAACAAGCCAGTTCCTTGACCTTAAAGCACTACAGGGTGACTCTTCTGATAATATTCCAGGCGTTCCTGGCGTGGGCGAAAAGACGGCAACGAGTTTGCTCCAGAAATATGAAACGTTAGATGGTGTATACGAAAATATCGATCTTATTAACGGGAGTGTGCACGATAAACTTGTGGCAGGCAAAGACAGCGCATACATGAGCAAAGAGCTTGCACGCTTGTATATCGACGCACCAATTGAGTTAGACTTGCATGCCACAGACGTAAGCAAGTTTGATGCCCCGCGCTTAAAAGGCGTGCTAGAAAAGCTAGAATTTAGATCGTTGATTCGCCAAATGCCAGAACTCGCTGATGTTGTGTCTGATAATGCAGATGCCAACTTTGAAATTCGGGCCCTACCATACGTGAAACTCGCCGACTTTGTATGGCAAAAACAACTGTGTATTGTAGGGTTTTTCACCGATATTCATAATACCAACTGCCAAGCACTCGTGATTGCTAACGACACGCACATTACCATACTAGACGAACCACACAAGCAACTAAATGGAGTAGTAAAAAAACAATTAGAGGGGTGCGTTGTGAGTGGTTACGACACCAAGCGTGTGGTAAGTCATTTGCTTCAAAATGGTGTACATACGTCCGTAGAGCACGACGTGAAAGTGGCAGCATTTGTTTTGAATTCTTTGCAATCGCCATTTGATTTGCATGCGATATCACAACGGGAGCTTGGTATAGATATACCGAATTTGCAAGATATTCCACCAGAAGATATAGGAGTATATGCTGCTGATATTGTTGGTGCAATACTTGAACTTACGGTGCGCCAAAACGAACAACTTAGTAGCATAGGCGCACTGCATAGAGTGGTACAAACTATGGAATGGCCGATGATACCAATTTTAGCTTCTATGGAATGCGAAGGGATTCAGCTAGACATACCATACCTTCGTGTTATGCAGCGGGAGTTTGAAGATATCATTAGTGATCTAGAACAGACGATATATGGGTTTGCCGGTCAAGAGTTTAATATTAGTAGCCCGCAACAGCTTGCAGAAGTACTATTTGAAACACTTGGTTTACCCGCGCAAGGTATAAAAAAGGGCAAAACTGGCTATAGTACAGCTGCAAGTGAGCTGGCAAAGCTCGTCGGTTACCACCCTATAGTGCCTGTGATTAGCAAATACCGTGAATACACTAAGCTAAAGAGTACATACGTAGATACATTACCGCTACAAGTTGCAGATGATGGTCGTATCCATACTACGTTTCATTTGACGATTGCACAAACTGGTAGGCTTTCGAGCTCTGACCCTAATTTACAAAATATTCCGGTACGGAGCGAAATAGGTAAAAAAATTCGTCATGCTTTTGTAGCGAAACAAGGGCATAGTTTTATTAGTGCAGATTACAGCCAGTTTGAACTCCGTTTGGCTGCTGTTTTAGCCGGCGACACAGACATGATAGAAGCGTTTAATAGCGGTGCAGATATACATACCAGAACTGCCGCAGAAGTGTACGGTGTTGCATTAGATGATGTAACAGCAGAAATGCGGAGTAATGCAAAAACGATTAACTTTGGTGTTTTGTACGGTATGAGCCCACACGGACTAAGTGTGGCAACGGGCATGACTATGAATGATGCCAAAGATTTTATAGATAAATATTTTGCTGCTCGGCAGCCACTCGTAAGCTATATTGAAAGCCTTAAGAAAAAGGCAAAAGAAGACGGATATGTAGAGACGTTGTTTGGCCGCCGCCGGCCAACACCAGATGTAACATCGAGCAACTTTATTGTTCGGATGAGCGCCGAGCGCCAAGCGGTGAATATGCCAATTCAAGGTACAGAAGCAGATATTATGAAACTCGCCATGATTAAACTAGAAAACGCTTTGCCTAAAACCGCCAAACAGCTTCTGCAAATACATGACAGTATTTTAGTAGAAGTTCTTGATAACGATATTGGTATAGCTGCAGACATTATGAAATCAACAATGGAAACAATTCATCCTCAGCTTGGTATCAACCTGAAAGTGGACGTTAAGACCGGTAAGCACTGGGGTGAACTATAATAAAGATACAGAATATATGACACATCTTTCTAGCCACACAACACAATATACAGCACGGAATAACTATGGTATTGGCGCCGGTGGTGTTGTGTATAAACGCATCAATACTGGTGTGCAATTTTTGTTATTAGGAAGAACTTCTGCGAATGCAGAGGTGACCTATCATCTCCCTAAGGGTACGCTACATATTGATGAGCCTATTGAAGCGTGTGCTTTGCGAGAGATAACAGAAGAGGCGGGGGTAAAGGTAGCATTAAAGACATATTTAGGTGGCGTGTGTGCATCGTACGATCTTGATGGGCATCATTATGAAAAAATCATTCATTATTATGCTGCGGAGTATGTTTCGGAGGCGGACCCAATGGATGCTGAACATGATTTTAAAGAGTGGTGTGACACGACTGACGCGTTAGAAAAATTATCACACAATCCAAAAAGGGAAGACAAATTAATAGAAAAGTGTAGTACGTACTTACGCAGCCACAAAAAGCCTTTTACCAAAAACAAACCAAAGCACTGATTGCTACGAGCACTACTGATGTGGCGCTCAACCATAAGCGTGCATATGAACTATGCAGAGGGGTTTGTTTGGGTGAGCTTAGGTGCGCAACAACAAGTGCAGAAAAGAGTGCTATTGTTGCCGTAATGATGCCAATAGGTTGCTGGGTAATGCCAGCAAGTTTCATAGCAAGAGCCGCTATTGCTACTAACGCAAGTGCTGTGCGTCGCCATGCAAAAAGGGTTCTACCAGAAGCATTAGATGGTTCTTTCTTCATAGATACCACATAACGCTATGTTATTATCGCTAAAATACTAATTATGCCAACTATCAAAATAACCACTGCTAAGGTAAACAATCCTTTGGGTGCCGGTAGCGGTGTTTTTGTTCGTATGGCTATTTCTACATTTGCCCATCTGAATACAGAGACAATCGCCAATACTGCACCCCCAATAGATAAAATGATTGCCGCTACACTAAAAGCCACCGGCACAGAAACACTATTTTTTAAGGCGGCCGCTCCTAAGCCAGTTGCTACCAGCGCCAATGCGGTGCGTAGCCCTGCTAGTGCAGTACGCTCGTTTGCCAGTGACACGCGGGCGTCTGGTTCTTCGCCGACACGGTAAATATATTTTGGCCAACGTTGTTTTTGCGAAGTCATATACATCAACTATAGCACGATGATAACCCCTTATGGTTGCACAATAGTATCAACGTTGTACACTAGTGCCATGAATACATTTATTGGTGGCATAACGCCACAGTTGGACTTTCCTCGGCAAGATTTATCAGACGATAATGCTCAGATGCTCGAGGTTATGTTAAGCAATCCACATGTATTAAACGTTTTTCATGAAACAGCCGAATCGGTCAATGCTGTGTATAGAGTAGGGCATCCAATCGTAAAAATTACTATAGAGCAACTATATGATTCGCAACATGCATGGGCTGCGAGTGTAGGTACTGCTGTGTATGAGGCGATAGCTGCGTTGGTGCAGAAGCCTACAACAGACATTAGCCCAGTTATGCTGGAGCATTTACAAAGCCCAGATAGCACAGAAGCATTAGTATATACGTTACAATCAGAACTGCAGGCTTTTTATCGTGACATGCCAAACACGGCAGCTGTCGTAGAAAGTGCGTCGTCACGCGTTACAGCAGACACAACGTACGCAGTGCTTGGTGCGGTTGTAACGCGGAATTTTGAACTAGTCGATGCTAACTATCAATAGCGTAAGAGTTAAAACACGCGCCGAAGTTGAAATATACTTATAAAAGTTATATAATATAAATATGGATCCAAGAGTTATTAGAATTATCCGCATCGTGCTCATACTGTTGGTGCTGTTTTTGTTTATTTGGTTAATTATTTGGCTTTTCCGCCCAAGCAAGCCATCAAATGAACCTGCCCAACCAACGACACCAGAAGCAACTGCCCAGCAAGAACAGCTGCAGAATGTACGCTACGTTCAAGATGGTGAAATTACCGGCCCAGAGCAGCATTATTCAATTGTTATTACAGTAAATGCTACAAGTCGCCGAATAGACATATATAACGGCTACAATGTAGGTCCAATGCGTTCAGAGAGCTATATAAACAACCAAGCGTCGTATGATGCATACTACAGTGCGCTAAAGAATGTGGGATTCTTCAGCACTAGAGATAATACAGATAACGTAGATCGTACAAGCTATTGTCCTTTGGGTATTCGCTATTCCTATATTGCAGGCAACGATCTTACAGACCCAGTATTAAATAGCTGGAGCGCATCATGTAACAGAAGAGCAGGTACCTTTGCTGGTAATGCTGGCAATGTAAAGACGCTGTTTAAAAATCAAATTCCAGATTACGCAACGCTCACCAAGGGTATTAACCTTTAAAATCGTTTAATTTTATAGCGTAGTTTGTAGCATTCATTTGCGCTAAGCGTATTATTAATATATATGAAATGACGCTTACAAAATAATTAATTTATCTTTATTGCGCATTACAATTTCGCGCAAGTGTGGCACAATAGTAACCGATGAACGTATTATTCAAAAAGCTCCGTGCAGATGCGGTTTTACCACAATACCAGACAGACGATAGTGCAGGTATGGATGTGTGTGCAGCCATTGATGAGCCAGTAGTTTTGGGGCATTTAGACCGTGCTACTATTCCGTGTGGTTTTGCTATGGCAATTCCACGTGGGTACGAAATTCAGGTGCGCGCCAGAAGCGGGTTAGCTGCCAAGCATGGCATAGGTCTCGTAAATGGTATAGGGACAATTGATTCAGATTACCGTGGTGAACTAGGGGTGATACTGATTAATTACTCTAAAGATTCGTTTACTATTAAAAATGGTGATAGAATTGCCCAAATTGTGCTGGCGCAAACCGAACGTATACACTGGAAAACTGTAGATAATCTTGATACTACCGGTCGTGGCCAAGGGGGCTATGGCAGCACAGGTGTGTAGCTGTTGTGCCTTATATGCAGCGCACGTAACGCCACAGGGTAGTGCTACAATAGTGCAATGATATACCGAGCAATAATTTTTGATTTCTTTGGCGTTGTAGGGCAGTCTACCTACCAGCTCGTTGGTGAAGACTATACATATACAGAAGCGCAAAACGCACAACTGCATGATTTACACAAAGCATTTGATAACGGCTTTGTCGGTGACCAAGAATTTTTGCAAACGTACGCACGTATTATTGGGTTGCCATACGAAAAATTTATAAAAAAATACTACACATCTGAACAGAGATTTCGTAATTCTTATGCTGTTTTGGCTCTTGTGGAATCATTAAAAAAAGATTATAAAGTTGGGCTCCTTAGTAACGTAGGGCAAGACGCGTATACAAAATTTATTGAACCAATTGTTCATCATTTTGACGAGGTAGTTACCAGCTATGATGCACAATTAGCCAAACCAGAACGGGCAATATTTGAGCTTATGGCGCACAAGCTTGGCGTAGATGTCAGCGAATGTATTATGATAGACGATTCAGAATCTAATTGCGAAGGTGCACGCGCTGCTGGTATGCAGGCTATTTGTTTTACAACATTAGACAATTTAAAACAAACTCTTCGTATATATTTAATACAATAAGTTTGCTAAACATGGTATAATATACCACTAGATAATTATGAACAGAGAAGACCCGTGGCTTCTGGAGCAACCTAGCTCACATAGTTCATACCCCATTCGCCACGAAGAAATTACCATAAAAACCTCATCATTCCGCAAGCAAGACATTTCGGTTCTTTTGTATCACCCAGAAACCCCTGCAAATAATCCGCTTGAAAGAGAGCTTGTTTTGTGCGAATCTGGCTGGACCGAAACCCGGTTAGACAAACAAGCCAGGTCTATTGGCCGGGTTGGTTTACATGCAGCATGTTTTAATCATCCCCGCCGTGGAGCCCTGCGTGATTTATGGTCACTGCTTGTAGCTAGCCGCAATCTTCGGGCGAACTGGCAAGAACTTTCTAATGCCATTTGGGAAGAAAAAGACCTAGAGCGTGCCGAAGGTGTATTGATTGATATGCTCGCAGATCAAGTTGCCGATGAAGATGATAGAAAAACGCTGTTTAGTGCTGCTGTGTCTGCAGGTAAATCTCGCCGCGACAATTTACTGGCAGTAACGGATAGACTGCGTGAAGAAAACTTTGACTTGCATTTACTTGGACATTCCTTAGGTGGAATTGACGTTACGATGGCAACAAAAGCAGCACCACAGCACGTTAAGTCGCTCTCGCTTGCAGGTCCTGGTGGTGTGATGATAAACGATTCTGTTGGTGGGATAATTCCGCGAGTTGCGGCCACAGTTGTTGGCGAAAGAGCAGAGGTGTTTCATAACGTACGTGAACTCGCCCGAATGGCAGTTAATACGGTACTCTTTATAGCAGAAAACCCAGCCCTTACCATTTACGAAGGTGGCTACGCGGCAACGAGCCGTTTAGAAAAATCATTATGGGATATTATGGCCGACTACGGCATACCCACAACTTTGATATTGGGCGAAAAAGATAAAATGTTCCCAACAGACATTGTTACACAAGATATACAGCCTATACCTTTTGCAGGGACAGTCATAATTCCTGGCGCGGGCCATAATATGACCCTGCACCAAGCTGATATTGTGGCTAGAATTATGAGAAATATCGCTATGGATGTTGATGATAGGCGCTCAGGTAGGTTAGAAGTAAATATGAAAAATGCGCTTGCAATGCGAGCTCATTTACGACCTACCGATACCATGAGTATGACAGATGTAGAGATAGATTTATTTAAACGTAACGACTAACCAATTTTAATACGAAATTTTTTGGTAATACCACAACGGGTAATGATATCTGTTTGGCGCATACGTAGTTCGGTGGCTAGTATGCCGTTAGGTACACTGAGCCATAAAATATCATTTCTAAGAGAAATCTTAGCAGTGAAATTAAACTGCTGCTTGCAATAGTGCTTTAGAGCAGTTACTTCTGTTGGTTCGTCTACGTCTTTTTTAGCAAGTAAATCTTTAATACTGTCCATCTACTTAATAGTAACGAGTTGCGAGACGTACGTAAACAGTAGTTCTTAAGCTGTAATCTGCCAGTAGTCTGCTGTAGACTAAAAGCATGCCAGAGTTACCAGAAGTAGAAACAGTGAGAATAGGTTTGAAAAAGTTAATCATTGGTAAAACCATTGTTAATGTTTCGTTCGATTGGCCAAAAAGTTTTCCTAATGATCCGCAGCAAACAGCGGCCTTTATACTAAACGCACGCATTCAAAACGTCCGGCGCAGAGCCAAGGTGCTCATGATAGATGTATCCACAGACTATAGCTTAGTTATTCATTTAAAAATGACGGGGCAGTTGGTATACCGCGGTGAACAAACATTTGGTGCAGGTCACCCGAATGATAGCTTAGTAGGAGATTTACCAGATAAATCTACGCGAGTCACCATAACTTTTGCAGATAATTCCCAACTATTTTTTAACGATCAACGTAAATTTGGCTGGATGAGGCTTATCCCTACGCTAGAAATACCAAATATTGATTTTATGAAAAAAGTTGGCCCAGAACCACTAGAACCTAGCTTTACTCTGCAGGTATTTCAGGACCAATTACTGCGCCGTAAAAACACGAACATCAAAGCAGCGCTTCTAGACCAGACTGTCGTAGCTGGCATTGGCAATATCTATGCCGATGAATCGTTGTTTATGGCTGGTATTCACCCAAAAAGCATCGTCGGAGCAATCCCTAAGCGGCGTATCAATCTATTGCACGATTCGGTAGTGCATGTTTTGCAACTAAGTATTAATAAAGGTGGATCAACTGATAAAAACTATGTGAATGCAGAAGGCAAAAAGGGTAGTTACATGAGTTTTGCAAAAGTATTTAGACAAGAAGGAAACATCTGCCCAAACGGTTGTGGCAGTATAATAGAAAAGATAAAAGTAGCAGGCAGGGGCACGCACATATGCAAAAAGTGCCAAAAACTGTATAAAGTAGCGTAGCATGACATATTTATATTACGGAGAAAACACCCAAGAAAGAGATGCAGCCGTAAAGGCGTTGCTCGGTTCTTTTATTGCTGTTAATGGCGACATGGCGGTAGATGTTATAGACACAGAAATGGCAGAACCCGCGGATGCTATAGATGCTGTTACTACCGTGCCGTTTTTATCGCCTAAGCGCTTAGTGGTTTTACGATACGTAAGTAGCAATAAGGAGCTCGCCCTCGCTATAGAAACCCTACTTAACAGGATTGCCGATACCACTGATGTTTTGTTTATAGAATCACACTTAGATGCTCGTAGTGTATTTGCGAAAACACTTAAGAAGCAGGTAAACGAAGTAAAACATTTTGAATCTATAGAAGGACCACAATTACAAGGCTGGGTGGTACAAGAGGCTGCGAAGCTTGGCGGTACAATCGCCCCGCGAGATGCACAGCTACTGCTTGATAGAGTCGGCCATAACCAGCAGCTTATTCATAATGAGCTCGTCAAGCTTATTTTAGTAGACACTACAATCAGTACCGATCTTATACGAGAAATGACACACGTTACACCAAGTAGCAGTGTGTTTGCGATGCTAGATGCTATTATGCAGGGGAATGTTGGTGGCGCATCACGAATGTATTATGAGCAGCGGGCTCAAGGCATGGAACCGCAAGCCATTTTGGGTATGATTATATGGCAGCTGCATAGTTTAGCTATTACTGTTGTATCACGTCAGCTGCCCGCAGATGATATCGCCAAAAAAACCAAACTTAACCCGTTTGTTATAAGGAAGAACATGACTATTGCTAAAAAAATTTCTAAGAAACAAATGGTAGCTCTACTAGACGCTGTCATTGCAACAGACACAACCATAAAGACTGGCAAGGCTAAAGCAGACTCTGCCATCCATGCTTTATTCATAGAACTCGCGTCTATTATTAATCCTACGCAATCAGCGGTTAGCTAAAAAAGCATACAACAGAATACTATTTAGAAGAGTTTTTTTTGGATGTTTTCGGTTTTGTAACAGCCGGTTTTTTAGCGGCTGGCTTTTTTGCAGCAGCTTTACGAGCAGGTTTTACTGGAGTTTTAGCTGGTTTTTTGGCAACAGTGGTTTTAGCGGCTGGCTTTTTAGCAGCAGCAGGCTTAACCCCAGCTTTTTTAGCAGCAGCACTGAGCTGGCTTTTTTTGCGGGCAGCTTTATTCTTGTGTATAACATTCTTTTTTGCAGCAGTATCTATAGCGCTAACTGCTTGTGTGTGGGCATCTGTAATTTCTTTAGACTTACCACCAGCAATTGCTTTATGAAACGACTTAACGGTTTCTCTCATTGTTCTTCTTGTTTTGGCATTTCGTACTGTTGCTTTTTGGCTAACGCGCACGCGCTTTTTAGCGGATTTAATAATTGGCATGAAGCTCCTTCTTTACTATTGCTTTATCGTTATAAACTTCAACAGCAAAGTATACTGTAAAATTGGTAAATTTGCAATAATTTGCTTGCATAAGCATAATCGGCGTGATACGCTGGCATTGTAAACTCTAATTAAAAACCAAAAACAATGGACCAAAACGCTAAAGCACAAGCGGTAGAACGTATAAAAGAAGCGCAAAATGTACTTATTACGGTAAGTACTGATCCTTCTATTGACCAACTTTCGGCTGCTATTGGCTTGACGTTACTATTGAATAAACTCGATAAACGAGCCACGGCAGTATTTAGTGGCGAAATACCATCTACATTAGAGTTTCTTAGACCAGAAGACACAATAGAGCAAACAACCGATTCATTGCGTGATTTCATCGTATCGTTAGATAAAGCAAAGGCAGATAAACTACGATATAAAGTAGAAGATGAAGTGGTGCGAATATTCATCACACCATATAAAACCAAACTCACAGAAGAAGATTTAATTTTTAGCCAAGGTGATTTCAATGTTGACGTCGTTTTAGCACTTGGTGTAGACAACAGGGAACACATAGACCAAGCAATTATGGCGCACGGCAGAATACTACATGATGCGACCGTTGTAAGTGTCATGGCAGGCGAAGCAACGAGCGATGTCGGGAGTATAAATTGGCAGGACCCAAATGCGAGTAGTCTGTGCGAAATGTTAATGAGTATTAGTGAATCTCTAAAATCTGGAACCATAGACAATCAAATAGCCACCGCGTTTCTGACAGGTATCGTTGCTATGACAGATAGGTTTAAAAATGAAAAAACGACACCTAAAGTAATGACCATGAGTGCCCAATTAATGGCTGCGGGCGCTAACCAGCAACTTATTGCAGCTGAGTTAACTCCACCAGAACCAGAAGAGCCAGAAGAAGTTCCAGAAGATCAGCTGACGGAACCTTCGGATGATGACGATGAATCCCAGCAAGAAGAAGGTGTGATTACACTACACCATGATGAAGAGCCCACGCAAGAAGAGCCTACCGTTCCAATAGAAGAAGTAGAGGATGATCGGGTGCACATAGATGATGAAGGTGAATTTTCTAATGCAGAACAATTGCGTGAAGTTGTAGAACAAGTGCAACAAAACAAGCATGCTACGAGCACCCACGAAAAACGGATAGAACCATTGCCAGAAAGTGACGCACCAGATAGTGTTACGGTTGATGAAGTACTTTCTCCTGATGCTCCGACCACCGAAAACACCGATGCTGTAGAACCACAAACACCAGAAACAACCACAGATAGTCAGCCACCGATTCCGGGCCAAGAGATTCAGCCAAGTACAGACACTTCAGACGATACAGAAATTTCATTGCCTAGCCCCGTAGAACAAGTAGACTACCCCCCAATAACTGGTCAACAAGCTGCTTATTTAGAAAATGCCCCGACGGACGCGAATCAGCAAGATGAATTTGTTATGCAAACAGACGAAGAATTACCAAGTATAGAACCCGCAAAAGAAGGTTCATATTCAAAATTTTTAAAAGATAAACCAACCATTGATAAACCACTGAACGCTACCAACGATACAAATGCAGCAGAAATGGCAGACGATCCGCTCGCGAGCATTCCACAGGCAGGTCCTGTGGCAGAAAACTACGATGATTCGCCACTACTATCTACTCAACACGATGCTGAATCACCGAGAGCTACCGAGGTGCCTACAACAGAAGACACGCGCTTGAGCGACGATGGCGAAACTGGTACCAAGCCAAATATTCCACTTGGTCCAAATGTAAGCCAAGACAATACGTTATCAGAAATTGAAGCTAATGTAGAAAACTTTGAAAACCAGGTAAATGAAGTAGCTGGTGCGTCTGAAGAAGACGCTCGCCAAGCTGTTATGGAGGCTATAAGCCAAGCTGGCCCTTCTGAGTATGAACCACCTCAACAAAACATAGGTGCTCAGTTTGTACCGCTAGATTCAGAAGTGCCGCCAAGTGATGGTGGGCAATCACAGCCCGCTCCAGAGCAAGAGCCAACAGACCCACCACCAAGTGTGCCACCACCCATAATGCCACCACAGTTCCCAATACCTGGTGCTGAAGTATACGAACCAAGCAACGAACCACCACAACCACGCTAACATTTTAATGTACATACTCCCACGGCAGACTTGGGGTACAATAAACAGATGATAGAAGGGTTATTGTTAATTGATAAGCCAGCAGGAATATCCAGTTTTGGGGTTGTTGCGAAAGTTCGCGGTATTGTACGCGCTAAAACAGGAATCAAAAAAATTAAGGTAGGTCACACTGGTACGCTAGACCCAGCGGCGACAGGATTACTGATTCTTGCAGTGGGCTCATATACTAAAAAAGTGCCTCTGCTTATGAAACAAGATAAAACATATTTTGTGACAATGAAACTTGGCCAAACTTCATCTACTGGCGATAAAGAAGGTGAGATTTCTGCAGGGAACGCGTATGTGCCAACACAACAAGAAGTGCATGATGTAATTACGTTTTTTACTGGTAGTATGATGCAAACTCCACCAGTGTTTAGTGCCTTAAAACTGAATGGCCGCCGAGCATACGATTTGGCACGCCAAGGCAAAGAGTTTACGATGCAACCACGCCCAGTTATGGTGCATAGTAGTGAACTTAATTCGTATACATACCCGTTCGTCACCTTTACGACACATGTTGGTAGTGGTACGTACATACGCAGTCTGGTAGAAGATATTGGCAACAAATTAGGCACCGGTGCATACATGAGTGATTTACGGCGAACAAAAATTGGTTCCTACATGCTAGAAGAGGCGGTACCCTTAGGCGAATTGAATACAGAAACGATACAAAGCTACCTACAAATAGACTTGAAATAAAATAGTATATCTGTTAGAATACAACTAACGCCATCAATACTAACTATTTAATCTAGACGAAAGAGGAACACTACTTGATTGCTACAGATAAGAAAACCGATATTATTAAGGCGCACCAGAAGAACAAAACTGACACAGGCTCACCAGAGGTGCAAGTTAGTATTATGACAGCTCGCATAAGCGAAATAACGGAGCACTTAAAGGTCAATAAGCACGATTATATGGCTCGTCGCGGACTCTTGCAATTGGTTGGCAAGCGCAAACGATTACTTAAATACCTTGCTGACACTAACCCTGATGCATATCTAAAATTAGTTAAAAAACTAGGCTTACGAAAATAGTTTGACCACTCGCGTAGCGCAAGACACGTTTCTTGCGACATGCTAGAGGCCTAACCAGTACGTTGGTAACTCTCACTTGTGTAACGATTGAGTGTACCACTAAAAAAACTAGCGATAACCTCTTACATTAAAAAATAATACAAGCATGACACTGCGACGGTGGTGGAGCGGCTATACGAAAGAACATATGTCACGCATAGAGGTTGTTCTTGGTATATCTGACCCTGCTACTTTTGCCTTGGCAGCTTAAGAAAGGAATTATACCTATAATGGGAGATATAATTAACCCCTACAATAAACCAATAATAACCGTAGAAAAAGATTTTTTAGGACGTAAACTCAGTTTAGAAGTTAACCGAGTAGGATTTCGGGCAACAGCGAGCGTTATTGTACGCTACGGCGAAACCGTTGTACTTGGTACAGCTATGGTGAGCCCAGAGCGTCTTAGCCATTTTGATTATTTTCCGCTCAGCATTAACTATGAAGAAAAAATGTATGCAGCTGGTAAAGTCAGTGGGAGCCGTTTTATTAAGCGCGAAGGTCGTCCGAGCGATGACGCTATTTTAATAGGCCGTTTAATAGACCGCCCAATTCGCCCACTGTGGCCAAAAGGCTATCGGCACGAAGTGCAAGGTGTCGCAACGATACTAAGCACAGACCCAGAATTTAGACCAGATATGATTGCTATGATTGCCATGAGTGCTGCTTTTAGCCTAACAGGCGCACCGTTTGACGGCCCAGTTGCTGGTTTAAGAGTCACTCAAGTTGATGGTGAATACAAAGCGTTTGTTAAGGGCGACGAGTATGATAAAGGAGTGCTAGATCTAGTTGTAGCCGGTACAAAAAATGGTGTCATGATGGTAGAAGCTGGTGCCAGCGAAGTTTCAGAAGAAACTATTGCCGACGCCATTGAATGGGCTTTCAACGCCATACAACCCGCCATTGAACTACAAGAAGAACTTGTTAAAAAAGTAGGCGTTCGCGAACAAGCATTTGAGCTTGATCTCCCTGATGAAACGATTCAAAAAACCGTTAATACATGGGTAGAGGGTAAATTTGGCCAACAACTACGTGCTCCATATCCAGAGCGCAATGATCTTGTATACGAACTCCGTGCAGCTTTTCATAACGCAATGGAAGACGAGGTTGGTGAAGATGATTACGCAGACCTAAAACGCGAATACGACGATGCATTTACCTTAGCACTACATAAAGATGTCAGAGAAGGCATTATTAAAGACGGCGTGCGCCCAGATGGCAGAGGGTTCGAAGATATCCGTCCTTTAAGTAGCCAAACAGGCTTATTGCCACGAGCACACGGCTCGAGTTTGTTCACCCGCGGTGTTACTCAAGCATTAAACATCGTCACGCTCGCACCGCTTAGCTACGCTCAATTAGTAGACACAATGGAAAAATCAGGCGAACGACGGTACATACACCATTACAATGCACCCGGCTGGACAGTAGGCGAAGTGCAAAGAATAGGCAGCCCTGGTCGCCGCGAAATTGGCCATGGTTACTTAGCAGAACGTGCTTTAACCGCTGTTTTACCAAGCGAAGCTGATTTTCCTTACATGATACGATCGGTGACAGAAATTATGAGTCAAAACGGCTCAACCAGTATGGCTGCAACATGTAGTAGTTGTTTAGCACTTATGGACGCTGGTGTTCCACTTAAGCGACCGGTTAGCGGTATCGCCATGGGTCTTATTATGGACGGAGACACCCCAATCATTTTAAGTGATATTGCTGATGCAGAAGATTTTGCCGGCGATATGGACTTTAAAGTAACGGGTACCAGCGAAGGTATAACCGCTCTACAAATGGATATGAAAGTGCATGGTTTACCGGTGTCTGTTTTACGTAAAGCACTTGCTCAGGGAAAAACTGGCAGGGCACATATATTGCAGCACATGGTTAGTGTCATGCCAGCCCCAAGCAAAGAACTCAGCCCATATGCCCCACGGGTAGAATCTATAAAAATCAACCCAGATAAAATACGTGATGTTATTGGCAAGGGCGGCGAAATGATTAATAGAATTATCGATGAAACCGGCGCAGAAATAGACATCAAAGACGACGGTACGGTATTTATAGCGAGCCCAGATGGCGATAGCATAGCCAAGACAAAAGAGTGGATTGCTCGCCTTACAGAAGAACCAGAAGTAGGCAAGGTCTATAAAGGTACTGTTGCCAAGGTAATGGACTTTGGCGCATTTGTTACTATTTTACCCGGCATAGATGGTATGGTGCATGTCAGTGAAATGGCAGATAAAAGGGTAGAAAACCCGCGCGATATCGTGAATGAAGGCGATGAAGTGATGGTAAAACTTATGGCAATTGACGATCGCGGTCGCCTGAGCCTAAGTATGAAAAAAGCCTAAATAGGGATAAAGCAATAAGCGAGTATGTTTGTACGTGAAAATATAAATAATGTTGTACACAGGACTTTTCGTAGCTTCGTCTACTAATTGCAAAGACCAACATGACTAAGCAAGAACGTTTAGATCAAATAAAAGCAGACATTGTCACGAGCAATGTCTGCCCAGATTTGGCCTCAACCGCCACGAACCTTGTATTTGGCAGTGGTAACCCAAATGCAGAAATAGTGTTTATTGGAGAAGCCCCAGGCAAACAAGAAGACGAACAGGGCTTACCGTTTGTTGGTGCGAGTGGTAAATTTTTAAACGAAATGTTGGGCAGCATTAACATGCGCAGAGAAGAAATCTATATAACCAATATTGTAAAATATCGGCCACCACACAATCGCGATCCACAACCCGACGAAAAAGCAGCATTTTTACCATTTCTGCAACGTCAACTTGCTATAATACAACCTACATTAGTCGTGACGTTAGGCCGTCATTCAATGACGTGTTTTCTGCCAACAGCCAAGATTAGTGAAGTTCACGGCCAAGCGAAACGAATACAATGGGGCATAGGGGCAGTAGACGGTAGCAAAAAAAGCGAAAAAATTATTATTTTACCCCTATATCATCCAGCTGCAGCATTATATAACGGATCAATGCGTACTGTACTACAACAAGATTTCAGTACAATACCTACAATTCTCACATTAATTAGAAAAGGAAAATAAAGGAACAATTATGACAGAACAAACTAATAAGCGGCCCGCTTCTAAAGGGCAAAACAACAAACAACCAAATAATAAAATTAATTTGAATGCTCCCGCCGTATCGCGTGGTGCTGCTATTCGTGCACAGCGGCGTGCCCATGACGACGCGAATCGTGTGATTAAGCAGTATTTGCCAGCAAACGTAGAAATCGCAGAGCAACAAACAAGAAGAGCTAATGTAATCACCGATGATTTCGATAAGCTTAAAATTACCTATTTGGGCGGCCAAGAAGAAATCGGTGAAAAGAACATGCAAATTATAGAATGGAAGAACAGTGCAATTGTTATAGATTGTGGCAACTGGTTGGGCATTGAACTGCCTGGTATTAACTATTCTATTAATGACACAACTTATCTAGAAAAAATTAAGCACAAGATTAAAGGCTATATTATTAGCCACGGTCACTTAGACCATTTAGGTGGTTTAAAACATATTGTGCCTAAGTTCCCGGCACCTATCTATGGTTCGAGCTTTACCATTGGGGTGATTCAAAAAACATTCGAAGAAATACCGGCAGAAGAAGACCAATCTTTTGTACCGCGAACTATTGTTATGAATATGGACAACCATGAACGGCTTAAAATTGGTGAATTCTTTATTGAGCTTGTACGTGTTACCCATTCAGTGCCAGAATCGAGCTTTATTGTAGTAGATACACCTGTTGGCAGAATCATCAATAGTGGTGACTGGCGCTTAGACCCAGAGCCTCTAGACGATAAACCAACAGATGTTGAACGATTAAAGCAGCTCGGTGATGAAGGCGTACTTTTACTTATGAGTGATAGCACGGGAACGGCTCATTTAGGCAGAACCCCAACTGAAGACACACTTCAAGACAGTTTTCATGACATTATCAATCATGCAGAAGGCAGGGTGTTTGTAGCGATATTTTCTAGCAATATGAACCGTGTGCAAATGATTGTAAACGCTGCAGTACAGGCCGGCAGAAAAGTTGCGCTAGACGGTAGAAGCATGATGAACTATGCAGAAATTGCTATACGCCAAGGTATATTAAAAATCCCCAAAGGCACCGTTACAACAATGCGTGAAATCGCGAGCTTGCAAGATAACAAGATACTCGTTATTTGTACAGGTGGGCAGGGCGAGCCGAATGCTGCTTTACAACGCATGGCAGAAGGTAACCATAACCACATTACCTTAAAGCCAGGTGACTCAGTCATAGTAAGCTCTACTCCTATTCCAGGCAACGAAGTGCGTTACCAAACCATTGGTAATGAGCTATCGGCGCGTGGCTTACACCTCTTTAGGCATCCCACCCACGAAGTAGATGGATGCGGGCCATTGCACGTATCGGGTCACGCCCGTAGAGACGAATATAAAGAGTTGTTGCATATTATACGGCCTAAATATTTTGTGCCTATATACGCTGGCCACTTACACCGTCGCTACTACGTAGATATGGCTGTAGAAGAAGGTTGGCCACGCAAAAATACTTTTTTGGTGACAAATGGCGATAGCTTATTGCTCACAGACAACTCATGTGAAGAGGGTCCTAAAGAACCCCATGGAAATATTTTGGTAGACCAAACAGGTGCAGTCGTTTCTAATGTTGTCATTAGAGATAGGTTACTTATGGGCCAAGACGGGTTAGTGGTCGTTGTCTTAACAGTAGACAAAAAGACAAGCAGTAATCTTACAAGTCCAGATATCATAAGCCGCGGTTTCATTTATATGCGCGATAACGAAAGCCTTATGAACGATTTACGTGTCGAGCTAAAACGAGCTGTTACGCAGCGCTTTAAACGTGTAGAACTTGATAGGTTTAAACAAGAAATCAAAGAACATGTAACACACTTCTTATACGATCGCACGCAACGTTCGCCAATAGTTATTCCAGTCATAAATGTGGTTGGCGGGGCATCTTCTAAGCAGCAAAACACCAAACCAAACGAGCAACAAGATCCTCAAGTTATTGCTGAAGATCAAGCCAAACGGTTTGCTCAGATGCGTGCTCAACTGCTTGGCCAAGAAGTTAAAACAGACTAAACATTTGCATTAGATAGGTTGAACCACGTAACCATCATTTGTACAAGAGAGTCTTGTGTCGGGCTACTAATTCTGCACTAAAAACTAGACATAAGCAGTAAAGTGTGGTATTATATACTACATGGTAATTAAAAGAAAAACCCCCAGACATTTACAACTCGTCCACTCTGGTGAACCACAGGCTAACACACCCTACGATATTGCGACTATCCTAGATATTGTTGGAACGTACTTAAACCAGCAGGAAGACGGTTTTGACACAAGCCATACCATTGCTATTCACGGTGAAGTTGTTTTAGACAACACAGATATACCCGTCGTACCACTTACGGTAGAGTTATACGACACAGAAGTACAATACGGACCAGCCAAACCAATTGTGTTGGCGCGTTTTATTGTTGCCAGACTTAGCTCTGATATGCAGCCCGTACCAGACGAGCAAGACGTGTACGAACTTAGGCGGTATCCGTTTAAGAATTCGTATAGTTTGTATCGTATATCTGAATTTTCTACAGATAAAGGTCCAAGACAAGTAGCTCATCTATGCGACGAAGACCAAGTAAATACTGTGGCAGATTTACTAGATCATTTTCATGAAGTAAATGAATAACTCATGGTACATATTAAAATAGGGTAAAATAGTATAAGCAATGGCAAAAAAGAAGAAAACCACGAAAGCAAAACGTAAATCCAAAAAGATTGACGAAACAGCTCCTAAAACGGTGAGTTATTTTTGGCGCCAAGTATATGCATTCGCCTTAATTGTGCTTGCTATTTTTATATTCTTGGGTGGTTTTAATATGGGCGGTAAACTGCCAATAAGTTTGTTTGATATTACTGCATGGTTAGTGGGCTTTGTTGCCTACATTATTCCGTTTGTATTAATATTTCTCGCTATTCACAAACTTCGCCACGAAGAGTTTATGATACCAATTGGTAAACTTCTGGCTAGTTTACTATTTATCGTGTCACTTTCTGGTGCATTGCACGTATTTTTAAGCAGAGAAGACGCTAATTCAGCTGCCGCGGCAGGCACATACGGTGGGCATGTTGGCAGTATTGTCAGCGGTGTGTCGCTAAGTGTATTAAACGATGTAACATCATTTATATTACTATTATTTTTGGCATGGGTAGGCTTTATGCTTATGTTTGGGCTTTCGCCAAAAGTGTTATTGCAAAAGTTTAAAAACCTCTTTATCCGCGAAGAAGCAGACACCGATCTAGCAACGCTGAAAGAACAGCCTAAGAAGCTACGAATGAACGAAAACGTACCTGTCGAGCACCATAAAGACGACGAACAACTCGCCAGTGGTCCGCGCCGTTCTACCTTTAAGAATTCAGTAGAACCGCTCACGGCAACAGAAAATCATGCACCATTGGTTATGGCGGCAGATCCTAACTGGAAGGTTCCACCACTGTCGCTATTAAGTGCTAAACAAGATAAGGCTGACCCAGGTGATGTTGAAGGCAACGCAGAACGTATTAAACAGGCACTAGCTAATTTTGGCATAGAAGTCACCATGGAAGACGCCAACATTAGTGCTCGGGTGACGCAATACACTATGCGTGCTCCGCAAGGGGTAAAGATGAGCAAAATCGCCAACCTGGCGGATAATATTTCATATGAGCTTGGAGCGCATAGCGTACGTGTCGAGGCACCGATTCCTGGCAAAAAAGCTGTTGGTGTAGAAGTACCAAATAAAGACTCTGCCACAGTTACACTGCGCAGCTTACTCAAACGACCCGAATGGGTGGCACAAAAAAGCAAATTAGCCTTTGCGGTTGGCCAAGATATAGCGGGCGATCCTGTCTACGCAGACCTAGATTCTATGCCGCACCTACTTATTGCCGGGCAAACAAAATCAGGTAAATCGGTCATGGTGAACACGCTACTTACCAGTTTGCTCTACACCAATAGCCCAGCAGACGTAAAACTTATTTTGGTTGACCCAAAGTTTGTAGAAATGGAGCCATACAACGATATTCCACATCTACTCACACCAGTTATTAACGATCCAGAAAAGTGTGTGAGTGCACTTAAGTGGGCCGTCGCAGAAATGGAACGGCGCTATAAGATATTAAAGCAAGAAAAAGTTCGTGAAATCCATGCCTATAACGAAAAGATGCCGAACGAGAAAATGCCATATATTGTGATTGTTATAGATGAACTTGCAGATCTTATGCAAATGGCGGCTCGTGATGTTGAGGCATTGATTGTACGTATTGCTCAAAAAGCGCGCGCTGTTGGTATTCACCTGGTGCTTGCCACACAGAGCCCACGTGTAACGGTTATTACCGGGTTAATTAAAGCTAACGTGCCTGCACGTATTGCCTTTACGGTGTCGCAAGAGGTAGAATCGCGTATTATCTTAGACCAAAGCGGGGCAGAAAAGCTACTTGGTTACGGTGATATGTTGTTTTACACCACCGATATGCCTAAGCCAATTCGTGTTCAGGGGAGCTTAATTACTACAGAAGAAACTAACAAAGTAACCGACTTTTTGCGTGAACAACAAGAACCAACCTACGATGACGAGATCGTGAGCATGCCCGTGCAGTTTAATGGCAAAGGCGGCATAGTGCCAGATGTTGGCCCGAGCAATAGCGAAGACAGCGAATTTAAAGACGCCGTGCGTGTAGTCGTAGAAGGTGGCAAAGCCAGCACCAGCTTGTTGCAAAGGCGTTTGCGTATTGGGTACGGCAAAGCCAGCCGTATTATTGACGAAATGGAAGAACGGGGCATTGTTGGCCCAGCTGATGGCTCACGCCCAAGAGAAGTGTTAATACACAGCGTAGAAGAGGCATTTGGTTCCGGCGCAACAGATGATGAAGACGATATAACGCATATACCGGTGTCTGATGACCCGCGTGATGAATATCTTACCCACTAACCTCTTTACAATTGCTGTAAAATTGTATTTAATAAAACCATAAGCACAAAAAACTAAAAAAGGAAAAACAAAATGTCATTGGCTAATCGTAACGGGCGCACTACTTGGGTCCCACACTCCAGGGCTAAAGTAACAAAAAAATACGGAGTTAAAGATAGTCAGTATAGCGCTGGTCATCATACTGGAACAGACATAGCTATTCAAGGTAGTAGCGGTCAAAAAATCATATGGGCACCGTCTGTAAAGGGTAAGGTGGTACGGCGTGGTTATGATCCGAATGGATATGGCAATTATGTCGTAATTAAGTCTGAAAATAACAGGCAATGGCTTTTAGCACACATGAGAAATCCTGGTCCGCGTGTTGGCACAGTTTTAAATCAAGGTGATAAGATTGGTAATATTGGAGCAACAGGCAATGTGTCGGGACCACATCTTCATA
>JACKGO010000007.1 GCA_020631975.1 Candidatus Nomurabacteria bacterium | reverse complement strand
AGTCAATAGAAGCAATCGTAGGAATGGTTCAGGTACGACAAATAATGATAAAAGATCTGGCGACAACCCTGCAAAAGCAGTTGGTAAAAAAGATACACCAAATAACAAAAACAGAGGAGGAGCTAACTTGATACCAGACCCCAACGGTGACAACCTGCTTGCACGTTTTACAAAAGTATATGGTGCGGAAGCACCAGCCAAAATGCGTGAAGCTATAGATGCATATAACGCATCTGGGGCAGGCACCATTACAGAAACATACCAAATAGGCCAATACGGCTATAACTTAACGTTAAAATCAGGCGATAAAACCCTCACTAATACCGATGACATTAAAACAGAACTCGTTAAGTTTGCCCCAGCTAGTAGCACACAAGAAACAACACTGGCCCGCTTGCAACTTATTGCCGCCCAGGGCGGAGGCACGGAAAGAGGCCTTACAAGAAGGTTTGCGAATGCCTATGCAGGTGGCGATAAAGATAAAGGGAACCAAGTACTTGCAGCAGCTGCACAGGCCTACGCAAAGAAAAACCCAGGTAAGTTAGAAGTTCACGGCACGCTTGGGCAACCTGGTGCGTATATTAGTGTTAAAGTGAATGGTGAATGGACAAGTAACAGTGATGTTGTATCTAAGACATTAGCTGGGCATGTTAAAAGTGCAGATGGTGAAAAACAACCATTTGAGAAACACAGTCGTGAACAACAAGCCTTTTTATCTGGTGCCAATGGGACAGCTGTGCTGAACCGGCTTAATCTAGCCATGCAAACAACAGGGACTCAGACACTAGAAAAAGCTATCATGAAGTATAACCGTGCAAATGGCGGTGCAGAAATGAGAGCCCACGGCACAATGGGTACCAGTAATTTTTGGGTAGAGGTAAAGACAAAAAATGGATGGACGAGCGATACCGATGCCGTACTGAATAAACTAAAACCATATGCAAGCGCGTCTGTCGCAAGTGACGATAAGCCAGCTCAAGATACTGGCCCTGCAGGGGTAACACTAGACCCAAAGAAAAAACGCAAGCAAGATCTTAACGGAAGCGGAACTGGAACTGGTGTTTCTAAAAAAGATCCTTCCTTACCTGACTCGCCAGCTGTACGAGCTGATGGCAAGAAGTCTAGCGGCAGCGACATTAGTATTAGCGAAGCAGCCAAAAAAAGCCAAGCTTTTATGGCAGCCGATCTTAACAAAGACGGTGCTGTAAGCGCAAAAGAACAAACCGTCTTAAATGCCGCCGATAGAAATGGCAGCGGTACAGTGAGTGTCAAAGAAGCGACAAGGTTTGTAGCCATGGCAGATACCAACAATGATGGACTTACCCGTA
>JACKGO010000006.1 GCA_020631975.1 Candidatus Nomurabacteria bacterium | reverse complement strand
GTCGCCACTCGTGGCGACATTTTTGTTTGTTAAAAACAGGTTCAACCCGAAGATTTCGCGCAGAAGGCTCTTTTTGGCTACAAAATCGTCAGTATGAGCGACATTACAGATAGAAACGGCTTTATCAAGCCAATTTCGCATAGGTTCAACCCAGCCGCTTTGTCCTATTGCCGCGTCGCTCATTTGTTCCTCCAAAGACTTCTTTTCGCTCATAATCTCGGCTTTCTTGGCAAGGTACATATCGCGCTCTATCACTTCGTCTAGATACGTATCAAGAAGTCTTTGCAACTTTTCTGACAGGTGCGCCACCCTGTCGCGCAAGTCCGCTAGTGCTTTGTCGCTTTCGGCTTGCTCTTTGCGTTCCTCGTTATCAACACGCTGGCGCAACCAGTCGCCCCACTCATCAGGTAGGGCGTAGCCCGCCAGCAATTTCGTCAACTGCTCATCGAGCAGCTCCGAGCGCACAGGCTTTTCGGTGCAAGTCATCGTTTTGCTCTTGCGCGTACATCGGTAATACACATAATGATGAACGTTGCCGTTTTTCTGTCGCTTGGTTTTGTTTTCGGCGGTTATTGCCATGCCGCACGAGCAGCGCAGCAACCCGCAATACGCCGCAGGCTCGCGCGTGTGGTCTTGCTCACGAAAACAACGCTTGGCAATCACGGCTTGCACTTTGTCGTACAGTTTTTTTGAGATAAGCGGCTGGTGTGTGCCTTGGTATACCTCGCCTTTGTACACGAAGTGTCCGTAGTAAAACGGATTAACTAGCATTTTCTTTACCTTGTCCACGCTCCACATCTTGCCGCCCTTAGTCTTTACGCCGTTGTCGTATAGATATTTGGCAATATCTATAAATCTACTTTCGTTTTTCGCGTACAGCTCCCATGCGCCGACTGCCAGCGGCGAACGCCGCTTGTCTACTTTTATGGTCTTTGTCCGCACATCGTTGTAATAGCCGAGCGGTGCGATACCTGGGTACTCACCGCGGCGCAGCTTTTCGCGCAAGCCGCGCTTTGTGTTTACCGACAAATTGTCTACATATTGTTTAGAGCTATTAAACTCGTTGGCAAGCATATACTTGCCTTGCGGCGTATTCTCAAACCAGAAATGAGGGAACTTTAGATCAGCGATGACATTTTCATCAAGCATATAAATAATCTTGCCGCTGTCTACTGAGTTGCGCGACAATCTGTCGGGCATCCATGCCAAAATCCCGTTTGCCTCGCCAGCCTCTATGCGCTCCAGCATTTTGTTAAACTTTTTGCGCCCTGGTTTCTTCGCTGTTTCTTTTTCTATTATCACGTCCACAATGTATATGCCCATGCGAGCTGCGAACTCTTTGAGTTCGGCGATTTGTGCCGCGATAGATAATACTTGCTTGTCCTCTACGTCCGTAGACTTACGAACATAGAGGAAATAGATGAGCCGAGGGAACATTACACACCACCTTATTTGCTTGCACTCAAAAAGCCGCTTCGCTGGAATACAAATCAGGCAAAACCTAACTTGTGCGAAACGGCTATTTGAGTGGTCAAATAGTAAAAGTTTTGCCGATTGATTTGTATTCCACTTACCAGTATACACGAAGTGTAGCGGCTTTGCCGCTCTAACAAACAAAAATCCATGCGCTTTAGCGCATGGGCAATTTCAAATCTCCCCCCTGAAAAACCCGTGGTCGGTGCTGCGCACCGCCACGCAAAAAGCCGCCCGTGAGGGCGACCAAATTGCATTTGTGTCGGAATTGGAGCGAATTTTTGCGTTCGCTAGAACCTATTTTAGCAAAGGAGCTACCGAAGTGAAACCCCTGTGGCAGCCAAAGGACAATCTGTGGAATACACCGCGTGCCGAGCGTAAGCGAGGCAAGCGCAAACCAAAGTGGTAACTCTAAGCCGCGCCGCCTGCGTGCGCCCAAGCGCACGCTGCGCCCCACCAGAAAAACCCTTTGCATATTTTTTGTAATTCCCCCCCGCCGAGATTTTTTGGAAGTTGAAAAGGGTGTTTTCTGGTGGTTCGTGCTCTACCGCAAGGTGGTAGATACTTCATATTTACTTCGGTACATGCTATACTAAAAATTGTTATGGCTACGCCGTTAAAAATCACAAACGTTACAAAATACTACGGACGCGCTAAAACGCCCGCCGTGCATAACTTGTCGCTGGCAATCCAGCCCGGCGAGGTATACGGCTTGCTCGGTGCAAATGGTGCGGGCAAAACGACCACGTTGCGCATGATACTTGATTTCATACGTCCGACGTCGGGTCATATTCAGCTTTTCGGCAAAGACAACGCCCGAGCGAACGCGACGATACGCCAGCGCGTCGGCTATTTGCCTGGTGATGTCGTCCTGCCAAAAGGCGCGACGGGACGGGAGTTTCTGGCGTATCTCGGCAAGTTGAGCGGCGGCACGGACAGTGAGTATGTGCAGCAACTGACAGAACGGTTTGAGGCGCAGCTTGATAAGAAAATGAGCCAACTTTCAAAAGGCAATCGCCAGAAAATCGGCATTATGCAAGCGTTTATGCACCGTCCTGATCTGCTAGTACTTGACGAGCCGACGAGCGGTCTTGATCCGCTGATGCAAGAGCAGTTCTATCGTACGGTGAGCGAGGCACGCGAGCGCGGGGCGGCGGTGCTGCTCAGCAGCCATAGTTTTGAGGAAGTTGAGCGCATGTGTGATCGTATCGGCATTGTGCGCGGTGGCAAATTTGTCTATGAAGGTACAGCAGCCGGTATTATCGCGACCCAAAAACCGCGCTGGCGCGTAACGTTCAAACATGCCGGCGACGCCGCAAAGTTACAAGACGACCCCGCGTTCAACGTCATTGACGCCGGGGCAGCAAGTCTGACGATTGAGCCGTCCGGCACGATTGAAAAGGCGCTCGCCGCGCTGTCGCACCATGCAATTGCCTCTATGACGACCAGCCAGCACGGTCTGGAAGATGAGTTTTTGCGCTTTTACGAGGAGGAAAAACGATGAACGCCGTGATTACGTGGGAGCTAAAACGCCGCCGCTGGTTTACCCTTTGGTGGACGATTGGTATCGCCAGCCTGATCGCGATAACGGTGCTGGCATACAAAGCCATCGGCCACGACGCCGCCAAACTCAATTCAAGCTTTGACAGTATCTCATCATCGGCGGGCGGCTTTTTCGGTGGCAGCGACTTTTTCTCGCCTATCGGCTACTTAAGTTCGCAGATTTATTACATATTGCTGCCGATCATGGTGATTATCATGGCGACAACATTGGCGGCTGGCCTCATGAACCGCGACGAGAACGACAGCACAGTTGAATATACGCTGGCGAGAGCCATGAGCCGCCGCCGCTTGTTGCTTGCTAAAACGATTGTCGGGCTGGTCGTCATTACTGCCGTTTGCGTGCTCACGTACGCGGTAACAGTAGCGACGGTGCAGTTTGCCGGTATTCACATTGGTCAGTGGGATTTGTTTATTACCCATGTGCTGTCTTTTGCATTTTCGGCGTCATTTGGCGTGATTGCCTTTGCACTTATGGCTGCCAGTCAACTGACACGCAAGGTTGCTACCAGCGTTGCAATTGTCCTGGCCTTTGGCGGTTATGTGGTATCGTCGCTGGCCGGACTGGTGCATTGGCTAGAAACGCCAGCCAAGTTTATGCCATACCATTACTATGATACGGTTGGGCTGTTAAGCGGGCATGTAGGACGCGGACTAACCGTGTATCTCATTGGTGTAGCTGTTATCGCTGCAACTATCGCGGCGATTGGTTATGCGCGGCGGGACATCGGTTAGTTGGCGGAACGTGCGCGAAGCGCGGGCGGCTTAAGCCGCCCCAGACGCGCCGCCTGTTTCGGCTTTTGCCGAAACGCA
>JACKGO010000005.1 GCA_020631975.1 Candidatus Nomurabacteria bacterium | reverse complement strand
ATTTGTAACAAGCCCGACCTTGGAAATTTATATATAGCAAGATTCATACTTGCCGGGTCCGACCCTGCAGAGTATTGGAAATATATTCATGTACTTGTGATTCTGCGTACATACTAAATATAGGTCGTGTAGTTTATTGAATGGAAAACCCCGCAGCTGGATTGCTGCGGGGGTCGAGGGGCGTACTAGGCGTATATTACACCTTTGCGCATGAGTGGATTGTAGTTGAAGGTGGATGTTCTCCACCCGGTCACCTCGTCGAAGAAGTCGACGGTCAGGGTGATGTTCATCTCGCTCATCATCACGATGCCCTTCACCACTCCGCGAACAGTCTGACCATCTTCAGTAGTGAAGTCCAGCAAGCTGGCGAATGGATTGATGCTACCGTACTGCAAGCACTTGTGTAGCTCGTAGTTGGCTGGTCCGTCGGTTATCCTAGTATTCACGATTGCCCTCTCACTCTCGCCGTAAACCCGGCGGATTGGTGTTGTTTAGCGGTAGAAAACTGCAAAACCTCCTGCCACAAAGCATTAAAATTATCATATCATATTTGTTACTTTTTTGCAAGTTTTATTGAGTATGATATTAATATATTTATAACAATTTATTTTTTTAGGGTCTAAGGGTAACAATTAGGCAACTATAGGAAAGGTATAGACTTGCAATTGTGCTATCTGAAAAGGTCCGCCCTTCAGATTTCATCTGCAGAGTAAAAGCTCATAATCACCGTTTTTTCTTGTTTTTCCTTGCTTGATCGCGCCTTTGCTTTCTGTTTAGACCACTGAATGGTTTCTCAATAACCCTAGAGTCTGCAATATCTTCAAATCTTAATCCAGTGTAGTTTATTGCGGCTCTGCTTAAAGCACTTTCACCCTTTTTTTCTTCAGCATTTCTTGCTCCATCGTAAAACTCTTTCTTTACAGAACTAAGTACAAACCGCTCCGCAGTTTTTGCCTCTTCAGGAGTTATTGTAGTTTTATTAAATATTTCAATATATTTCCCTAATTTTGCTGTTAACCTTCTAGGTTCAGCTTCATCGGTGTCTTTTTCATCATATACAATCCGTATATTTGGATGATAATGCCCTTGCTCTGCACCATATTTAGATGATTTAAGTTGTATAAGATTTAAGCCATTATGTGTTCTAATTGTTCCGTCAAATCCATGGTTGAGTGCAGGGTATCCTATCTTTGGCTGGTCTTCGAAAGTCAACGAAGGAGTATAGAAAGGATTAAATTTATTATTAATAATATTTAGCACTATGAAATCTAACTGCCAGATAGCTTCAAAAAGCATGCCTCTAATCTGCTTCTTTGAATAATCTGACTCATAAAGGAGTCCATCATTGTTTTCACCTATGTATGCTCTTTTTATACTATCTGCTAAGTACACAACCGCGGTATGTTTAAATTCTTCTAAAACATTGTCCGTTAATATTGTGTCACCGTCTGCTAAATTGGTTAACAACTGAGTTACTAATAAATTAGACAACGTGCTCTCAATTTCACCAAAACTACTAGTTTTATTATTCTTTCTTAAATTAACTAGCACTTTTTCTAGTACTTGCACGTCTCTCAGCATTGCAGCTACCATTTGCTGGCAAGCCTTAACGCTATAAAGCATAGTGTTTTTGTTAGAAATACTATTAAAATGAGGTAAACCAGCAATAAAATCATATATAATCGCAGAAGCGCTGTTGCAGTGGCCGTAAAATATAGATCTATCTTTTCGAGGTATCTTTTGCTCATCTGCCAATTCTTCATACATTTGTTGAAACGTGGCTGTTTCTGTTCTAGCGGTACGCAACATATCAGCACCGATAAGCAAATTTTTTACTATTTCATCATTATCTGGATCGACATCAATTCTGTTCAACCTTAATAACATTGAGGTTACATAGCCCATAACTGAACCTTTGGTGTCTTTTTTTAAGTCTAATTTCGATTGATTTGCGATATCCTTAAACACACTATGTGCTTGTTCAGAATCCAAACCTTCAAAATAATTAGGATATGCAGTTCGTAGAACTAATAAAGAACCGCCAATAGCGCTAATTTCACCTTCATGTATTAAATCTACGATGCCCTCCTTTGCCATATCTCTATATTGTGGATTTATCTCTCCTAAAAGCATTCTTACGACTATTGTCTCGCGCAAACCATCAGAACCATAATGCCAGTCTATTATTTCATCATTACTTGCTTCCAAGTTCTTGATTCTTTCCGCAAGCTTTAATCTATTGCCCTCGCGCCGCTGTAGCATATCTAGATCACTTATTAATGGTTTGTAGTTCTCTGGTATAGGTTTAATCATTATTTATTATTATAACATTTTTAACAGATTTTTGCAATTGTGCTATCTGTAATAGGTCTGACCTTCAGATTTTATATGGCAATATTCATACTTGCTGGATCCAACCCTTCAGAGTATAGATTCAGACCAAAAAGTTTACAGTGCAGTTCGGCTAAAATTGAGTATATCTTCTACTCTGTAGTCATGAGTATCGCCTGGTAGCTTGTATATCTGAGTATTCTTTTTAGGCAGTTTACTAACAAAATAGCGCAAGTCTTCATATATGCCAAGAGGATCATTTTCATTTTGCATGAATGTTATGCCGCATTTACTTTCTGCCAGCCATCTGTATATAGGCAAGTTATGGTTCTGTATCATTGCAAGCGGTAAACCGGCAAATAAACAAGCTTTCGGATGTATCAGTTCTTTTGCTATTGCAGCGCACGCTAAAATGCTGCCAGCAGACTTTGCAAAAACAACATATGGCTCAAGCCCGACTACTTTTTTAGCCAATCTATTCAGCTCTTGTTCAAGATCAAAGTCTAAATCTTTGTTATTCCAGTGCAGGTAATGCAGTACACGCACTTCGTCATAATACGGTTCGTATGCCCTAGACACTTCTTCTATCCATTTCTCATTCTTAGCACCCGCACCTGGCAATAGCAGTATATTCATGATTCTATTATCGCACGTGTACCTAGAGAATAAACATACTAACGCTTAGGATTCGAAGTCTTGGAGGATTTTTAGGTAGGTTTTTTGTAGCCCTTCAGGTACTTGGACGGTTGGTAACGGTGCTAAAGCACCGTTATTTTTAATTACTGTGCTAATTTCATCAAAGTAAAAACCTTGTAGCGATGCAATAAATAGATACGACGGGTTCCATGCTTTATGCATACGTTCAGCGTCTTTTAAGACATACGCTGCATTAATAACACGCATATATTTTACTTCTACCAAATGCACACTTCTGCTGTTATGGTCTATCACAGCAAAGTCTGGTGCTGTTCGTAGAGTCTCTACTAATGCATCGTTTTCTTCATAGCCCTGCCCAACTAAGTCTGGAATGATTTTTTCGTAGCCAAATTCTAATACTGTAAATTGACCTGTTTCGCGGAGCATTTGTGCAAAAATGGTTTCTGCAATTTTGCCTTTCACTAAATTCCACGCAAACTGTAGGTTTTATCTGTCTTTAACCTATCTTTATACTTTTTTTGTGTTTATGGGGTCAGACCCTTGAGCATTGGGAGCCTACTATTTATTGCAAAGTTAGTAAAGTATACGTAGATATTGCTATTTTTACTATATTATGTTAATATATTTTTATAAGGAGCTCTACTAATGAAAACTACCATGGAAAGCTGCCAGAGCGCAGCAATCTCAATTACAACTGAACAAAGACAAAGAGAAGATGGTATGCCTAGTATTTTTCAAACTAAAGCCTATCGTGCCACAGTTAACTGCCCAATACTAAAATATAAAGGCCAAGAACCACAAAGTGGTGAACAGAGTACGTCTTTAAGTGGTGCTGTTGAATCACTTGGTAATCTTATGGGAACAATAGCATGCAATAAGTGTCCTATTTCTCGTATGGACTTACGACAAAGTTCTAAGTATTTAGCTGATGCTGCATTAGAAAAATCAACTATAGATGAACTAGTAAAGCGTGGCGACTTACCAGAAGACTGGCTAAGATAAAGAATAGTAGTTACAAGACTTGTATTTTTGCTTTCTTTAAAGAGTCCTGCATTCAGATTTTATTATGAGGCTAAAGTGGGCGCTGTTTAGTTAAGTAGTCCATGACTTTTATGTTGAGTGAGCTGGTTACAAACGAACCGAGTTTTGAAATTTGGACCCATTGCACTTGCAGTACACCGCTGTCGTCAACTTTATCTGGAGCAATATTTGCTAGGTTGCAGGCTATGTAGTAGACATAAGCAGGAAATGTAGGGTGTTGCAGGTGGTCTAAGACCTTTACTGCTTCTACAGTGTAACCCGTCTCTTCGTATACTTCTCTTTCAGCGGCAGAATTATTTGTTTCACCAGGTTCAATATTTCCACCAGGAAAAACCCAATTCAATGACTCATCATTTAAGCCGTGTTCTTTACGGCGTCGTTCTATTAGTAAGACTTCATCGTTACGCTGAACTATTCCCAGGGCTATTTTTTTTCATAAACTCTGACACTACCTTTTATTACACACTAAGTTTTTTACTTGTTACATTGTATATTAACAAGCTACAGCACGAAAAGTGCTAATGCTATTTACCTTTTATGGTGGGGGTATTTCGTTAATAAGGTCGTCGGTTTATTGCAATTGTGCTATCTGTAAAAGGTCCGCCCTTGGAAATTTATATAGCAAGATTCATGCTTGTGGTGCTTGCTGGATCCAACCCTGCAGAGTAATGAAAATGCAAATTTAGGGTTATGGGTTAAGACACTTGCCTAAAAACATAAAGCAACCACTTCGTACTATCAATTTAGAATACCTAGCATTTTAAGTTCAATATATGTAGCAAAAGTTGTGAGTTAATAATAAATATTTACAGGTCTTGTGTTTTATGTTATAATAAACTGGTTAGTCTTACATTGTTTGCACAAGTGTAGCAATGCAAGTCTAAGTTTTCTCAGCACCTTACCAAGCTAGTTGTACTTCTTCTTCCGAGGCAGGTCAAATAATTCTAATCAATTGAACTATTTGACCTGTTTCGGATAAACAGGAAGAGTAATTCATCGTCTCTCAAAGGATCGCCATGAAACGCAAGTCAATTGCTATCGCCTTCGTAGTTGCTGGACTGGCACTCACCGGTTGCACCTCCGCAGCCGACACCGCCAACCAGAACCTGTCCAGGGCTGCCGAGAACTTCGAGGTACCTCGTCGGATCGTTGGCATCAACGCCATCACCGATACAGTGCTGTTCACTGTAGAGGGCTTCTGCTCCTACGAGACCGATGTCGATACGATCGAGGCAGTATGCCTGGTCGACCGGGCCAGCGGCGAGATCGAGCGGACAACGCTCGGCAAGTCCGACAATGTCACTTTCGTCGTCACGCAGTTGCGAGGCGTCCAGGTCGACATGTTCCGGCCGCGAGTCATCTTCCGGCCCGAGACCATCATCCCGGACTTCGACCTGTCAACATCATACAACAACTAGCAGCTTCAGCGTGGCGTGTGACGCCCTTCCAGGGAGGGCACCCGTGCTATGTTGAATTACTGATTAAGGGAGCTGAGCACTACCCGACCGGCACCGGATTTCAACATCCGGTGCCGGTCGGGGCATCAACTAAGCGATTAATATTAGATTAATAATTTAGAAGATGCGGCCCTTTCTTTATTGTCAGTGCTATTCCCAGATCGGATAGTTTATGCAAAAGTTGATTGTTTTAGGTGGCTGTTTCTTTAGTAACCCAGTTTCGCGGAGCATTTGTGCAAAAATGGTTTCTGCTATTTTGCCTTTCACTAAATTGCGCGCAAACTGTAGGTTTTTTGTTGTCATTAAGTATACTTTAGCATAGTGTATACGTTTATGGGGTCGGACCTTTGAGCCATTCATACACTATACGCCAAGCTTGTAATTTCTTTTTCAAGATTAATGTAATTATTTGAATCAATCTTGCTTGTGTGCCCATTCAGAATTTTTAAATTACTAATCATATAATGCCTAAAAGCTATTACGGGCGATAGTAATTGTATTTCTTCTTTACTTAGTGGTCTTATGGTTGCATATTCATTCAGATAATCTCCAGCCATTTGTTTGCCGGCAT
>JACKGO010000004.1 GCA_020631975.1 Candidatus Nomurabacteria bacterium | reverse complement strand
GATTATGACTACAACAAATAAATCAATTACTACAAAGATGCACTGATAATGAGAAGCTCCGTCAAAAAATATTACATACCGCGGTTTTCCAAACAGATATAGGTTGCGTTTTATTATTGACAAATACATACAACGTATATATAATGTATGTGTTATGGCTAACGTATTATTGAGTATCAAAACAGACGCAGCTACCAAAAAGGCAGTCAAAGAATTTGCTGGTGAGCTAGGCGTATCTACTACAGCTTTAATTAATATGGTTTTAAAGCAAACTTTACGTGACAAAAAAATCGTTCTAAGCACAGCCAGTGAACCAACGCCTTACCTAGAAAAAATAATTACTATGGCAGACGTAGACTATAAGGAAGATAAGGATATTACCCACACAAAGGGAGCTAAAGAAGCTTTGGCGCACATAGATAGCCTAATGAATAAGTAGTATATGAATATAGATTTTACAAAATCTTTTAATAAACAATTTGCCAAGTTAGCATTAAAAAAACAAGAAAGAGCCAGAGCTGCAATAGAATTATACGTATGCGATGCATCTGACCCAAAGCTGCGTCTTCATGCCTTGGTTGGTACATGGCAAGGACACTATTCAATTAGTGCCGGAGGCGACCTTAGGCTACATCTTAAAATAATTGATAATAACACAATACTTTTTGTAGCTATTGGTAGTCATAGCCAGCTATATAAATAGTTTATATATATATTTTTTCTTTACACTTTTCCAAAAAAATTAACTCTTACTTTGCAATGCCCAAAGTAACAAAGCCTCTGCGCTTTGTAGTTAATTCTTAAGATAATAAATTATTTCAAAACTATATAAATACAACTTTGGGCAGCAAAGTTGGGTAAACTGCCGGGGTGCGTATAGCTCTTTGCGTAAGGGCTTGTAAAAGACAACAACTACAAAAAGAACTCACCATTCTTTTATTATTTAAGTTCAGATTGGCTTAACACCTTTTTGTTTAATAGTTGTTGCTTTTACGCCCTTTCCCATGAGCTATACGATACCCCGGAGCCCATATTTGTCTTGGCCATGATGATGACTACAACAAATAAATCAATTACTACAAAGATGCACCTAGCAGCGTCTTATTAATTCAAATATTACGTACTTAATTTGTAAATATTGTAAAAAGCAGGCATGCATGCTATAATGTAGGCATGAAATCAATACAGTATACAATTAGAAATGTACCACCAAAGGTAGATAGGTACTATAAAAAGATAGCGAAAATTAGTGGCAAAAGCCTAAACCAGGTTGTGCTTGATAAATTATCCGAAAAATCTGGCCAAGGCAAGAACAAAACTTTACTAGACTCACTTGATTGGTTTATTGGTAGCAATAGCATTGATGAAGCGACATACCGTGCATGGGAAGAAGATGACAAAATACAAAAAGAGCTAACACGCAAACAGTGGCTAAAAGATGATAATTGATACCAATGTCTATAGCGCGCTAGATAGAGCTGACCCAGTTGTGCTGCAAATGCTTGCTGGCGCACCCATGGCGTATATACCAATAATTGTTTTGGGTGAACTAAGGTATGGTTTTACTAAAGGCTCAAGGACTTCAGATAACGAAATTAGACTAAAGCGTTTTATATCTCTTGATACTGTAGAGACTATTTATTTAACAGACCAAACAGCAAAAGTATATGGAGAGCTTTCTGTTCTATGTTCAAAAAAAGGGCGAGCATTAAGCAATAATGATGTTTGGATTGCAGCTTTAGCTTTAGAAAACGATATGCCACTGGTTACTTTTGATAAAGATTTTGAAGTATTTGCCGATGTTTTAGGTGATGGGCTAATAATATTGTGAGAAAACTTAATTATGGTTATTCCATTAATGATAGAGCCGAGTGGGCAGATGCAAACCGTAGAGATAAAGAAGTCCCAGATAGTGAGCTAGAAGATTGGGATATCACTGTCGGTGACGGTGTAGAGTAGCGCATATCACAATAAATGGACTATATGTTTGCCGAGTAAGGATAGACCTATAAGAGCTTAAGTGCGGGTAATATTACTTGTTTTGCTGGGTGGCCTGATTTAATACTTTCGATTAATTCTTCTGGGTATAGCCACTCTGCTTTGTAAAAATCTTCTTTATTGTATAAGGGGGTTTCTTCGTATTCCACGATAAAAATATGGTTAAAGTAGGGTATGCCATTTAATGGCGCTAGAGTACCAATTAACCTAAATGAGCTGGTGTTTAATTGTATATTCAGTTCTTCTGCTGTTTCTTGGACTGCAGCTTCTATATAAGACTGGCCACTAGCTACGTGACCAGCTGCACTAAAGTCGTATGCGCCAGGTAGTAGCTTTTTATGCAATGACCTTGCTGGAACAAATAGTTGTTTTTTAGAGTTTTGTAAAAATACACCTACAGCCCTAACGAAGCCCTTGCTGGTAGCTGCTAATTGCGGTACCTCCGCTCTTAGTATGGTACCTACGACTACATCGTGTTCGTTAACAAGGTCTAATACTTCTTCTGGGTTATCTATAATCATTTATTCGTCATTGAGTTCTTCTATGTAGTTATTTAGAGTGGTTTGCCAGTCGCGTGGGGTAAGGCCCGTGTTGGTTATTTTGGTGAGGTCTAGTTCGCTTAGTAGTGGGCGGGGGGCAATGCCCTCTTTGCCTGCGTAATAGTCTACAGTAGATACACCAGTTACGTCATTTGGATTATGACCTGTTTTTTCATAGGTAAGTTTGGCAATATCTGCCCAAGATACAATAGGCCCGCTATTAGTAAAATTATATGTACCAAAAGGTTGTTTGGTGGTAAGTAGGTGGCTAATAGCACCTGCAAGATCTTCTGCAAAGGTAAGACGGCCACGTTGGTCGTTAACTACTTTTGGCTCGACACCTTTTTCTGCTAGTTCTTTCATGGTTTTTACGAAGTTTTTGCCTTTGCCCACAACCCAACTAGTGCGCAATATGTAGTGGTTGTGGATTGTTGATATTGCAAGGTCACCTGCGGCTTTGCTGGCACCATATACGCTTAATGGGCTAAAATGCTCGTCTTCTTTGTGTGGTACTTTTGTACCATCAAATACATAGTCACTAGAAACATGCACAATGGTTAGGTTGTTGGCCGCGGCTACTTGCGCCATATAGGCAAGTGCGTTTGCGTTGGCCTGCCAGGCGATTACACGGCCTTCTGGCGATTCTGCACCGTCTACATTAGTGTAAGCGGCCGCATTTATAATAGCCTGATACTGTGACCAATCTTTGTTTTTATATACTTCTGGGTCGCTAATATTAAATTCGTCTAAGTCTACATACTCTGCAGACGGAAAGTATTGCTTTAATGCATTGCCCAGTTGGCCATTGCCACCGGTTACTAGTATTTTGGCGTTATTCATACTTCAACCTCCATTGGCGAGACATCTTTTAACAGTGGATGTTGTGTGTCACGGTCATTAATTATTGCTGTATCTAAATTAATTGGCCATTTTATGCCAAATGAAGATTCTTTTAAATTAACAAAACAGTATTTTTCGTAATTATCTGCGCTCCAATGAGCATTGACGCTATACAAATAGTAAGTATCAGGTTCTAGGGTTTGAAAAGCGTTTGCGACACCTTTGGGCAAGAACACAGCTGTATTAGGGTTTATTTCATAAGTCTCTACGTTGCCAAACGTTTCTCCTTTGCGTAAATCTACCCACGCGCCAAATACTTTGCCTTTTACAACAGAAATGTATTTATCCCATGGTTCGGCATGAAAACCACGTGTTACACCAGCTTGCTTATTGTAAGATAGGCTATTTTGTACAACGTTAAAAGATTCGGGCATGCCTCCTGCAACCAGTTTTGCTTTTTGATATTTTTCTTGAAAAAACCCACGAGCATCATCAACCTGTGTTACGTCAAAAAATAGTAAGCCAGGTATTGATGTTTGATGTGCGGTGAACTCTGTTGTTGCAAGGTTTGCCATATACTATTGCTCCTTATCTTTACTTTCTAAATACTTACCGGCCATATAAAAGGCGGCTATGCTTTGCGAGCATACAATTTCTCTATTTATAATCATGTCATAAACTTTAGCTAAGGGCACTTTTTTTGTAGCAATTATGCCGTCTACTGGATCTAGCTTGTTAGTTACCTTTTTTAGGTCTTTAGCTAAACAAACATTATTTTTTATTGCTGCTACACCATTTGCGATATCAACCGTACTCATAATCTTTATAGAATCGGCCTGCATGCCTGTTTCTTCTAGCAATTCGCGTTTGGCAGCTGATTCTACAGTTTCGTTTTCTATAAAACCAGCAGGGCATTCCCAATTAGTTTTGCCTGTTGGATAGCGCTGCTGCAAAGTTAGAAAGGTGTTTTGATGTGCATCTATGGCAACAACATACACTACATCACACCTATAGCGCATATAGCCGTATATTGATTCGTTGCCGGCAGGGGTGATTACTTGGTCTTCGTACACTATTAACCAGCGGTTTTCATACACTATCTTAGAGCTAAGTTTTTGCCAATCTGCCATTATTTAGTTTGTATCCTTATCTTGTAGCCAAGTTTCATAATATTGCAAACCAGCAAGGGTTTGGCAATCATTAATATCACCATTTTGTATCATTTTGCTAATTTTTTCACGAGAGAAAAAACGCATGTCTTCAAATGTTTCGTCAGAATCTTCTTTTTTACCGGCAAAGCTCAAGTCGCTGGCTAGATATACTGCCATTTTTTCTGTCATAAACCCGTTGCAAACATATGCCGACCCTAAGACCTCCCAATTATTGGCAATTATCCCAGTTTCTTCTTCTAGTTCGCGCTTAGAAGCAGTTAATAAATCTTGGTTGTCTCCGCCACCGCCAGGTAACTCCCAGCCGTAAGATTTAGACGGGTACCGATAGCTGTAGACTAAAAAGATTTGTTGTTTTTCATTTACGGCTACTATCATGCAAGAATCTCTTGATTCTAAATATCCGTAGATACCTTTATTGCCACTAGGTGTGATAGTTGTGTCTTCGTGTATTTTAATCCAGGGGTTTTTATACACAATTCTAGATGATAACTTTTTTCTTTGCAGGGACACTTATTGGCCTTTCTGGGCGTAGGCGGCTTCTACTTTGGCTTTTTCTGCTTGCCACCAAGGTTTGTTGTTGGTGTACCAATCTATGGTAGCTTGCAAACCTTCTTTAAGGTTCGTGTATTTTGGCTCCCAGCCTAGTTCTGCCTGCAACTTGGTGCTATCTATGGCGTAGCGTTGGTCGTGACCGGGGCGGTCATTTACGTGATCGTACCAGTCTTTTGGTTTGCCCATAAGCTCTAGTAACATTTCAAAAATGGTTTTGTTGTTTTGTTCGCCGTTGGCACCTATTAGGTACAATTCTCCTAATTTTCCTTTTTCTAGAATGGTATGTACTGCTGCGTTGTGGTCGTCTACGTGTATCCAATCGCGCACTTGTTCGCCCGTACCATACAACTTTGGCTTAATATCACTTAAAATATTAGTAATTTGACGGGGAATCATCTTTTCTATGTGTTGCATGGGGCCGTAGTTATTAGAGCAGTTGCTTATAGTTGCCTGCAAGCCAAAGCTTCTTACCCATGCCTTTACAAGTAAATCTGAGCTTGCTTTGCTGCTAGAATACGGGCTAGACGCGTTGTAAGGAGTGGTTTCTGTAAACTTAGCTGAGTCGTTTAGCTCTAGATCGCCATATACTTCATCAGTGGAGATGTGATGCAGGCGTTTATTGTGCTTGCGCACGGCTTCTAAAATCGTATAGGTACCAACGATGTTCGTGTTTATAAATGGCCAAGGGTCACGCAGGCTATTATCGTTATGTGATTCTGCGGCAAAATGTACCACAATATCGTTCTTTGCGACTAAATCATCCATTAGGTCTTTATCGCAGATATCACCAGTTATAAACTCTATTTTATCTAAGATAGATTCTACATTATCTGGATTGCCAGCATAGGTGAGTTTATCTATTACGGTTACTTGATGTTCGGGGCGATTATTTAGGGTGAAATGCACGAAGTTTGCCCCAATAAACCCCGCACCACCTGTAACAAGTAGTTTTGCCATATGTATATTGTACTACCAATAGTCACTATAGTTTGTTGTATTAATAGGGGTCGCTTGCATAAGTATATTTAACAACATGTAAGTTACCAAATAGCATTATTCATTTTCAGAGATTTAACGGATTAAAGAGAACAGACAATGTGATTATACGTAGAGTGGTATATAATTCATATATGTCACAAGATGAATTTACAAAACTTTTTACGTATGTTTCTAAGAAGTTAGATATTATTGAAGATAAGCTAGACGACACCGCCAAAAAAGTAGATATTCAAAGTATTTTAAACAGGCTTGATTCAATAGAAAAACAGCTCGAAATTTCTGAAGACGAGAGATTAGTTATGGGTCACCAGTTAGATATGGTCAACCGATGGGTTAAAGAGGTTGCTGACAAAATTGGATATAAACTAACCGTCTAGGAGTATGGCAGGCTATGATTGCAGTTATTATTGCGGGGGGTTCTGGCACGCGGCTGTGGCCCCTTAGCACCAAAGACTACCCCAAACACTTATTAAGCCTGACTAATGATAAAAGCTTGTTGCAGAATACGGTTGACCGCGTACAGCGGTTGGCAAAAAATGATCATATTTTTGTTATTACAGAAGCGTCGCATTCTAAGCATGTAATTAATCAGCTAGAAGGACTACCAAAAGAAAATATACTCATAGAGCCAGGTAGGCGCGGCACAGCGAGTTGTGTTTTGATGGGCTTAAACCATGTAAAAAAACTTGGCCTGCCAAAAGATGAACCAATTATATTTTTGTGGGCAGACCATTTAATACGCGATAACGATGGCTTTGCAGCGAGCGCCTTAAGGGCAGGCGAGCTAAGCAAGGGCGAAAAGCGGTTAGTATTTATTGGAGTAGAGCCCACACAACCTGCAACAAGTTTTGGCTATATGCAAAAAAGCGGTCCTGTAGACGGTTGGTTTAATGCATTTTTCTTAGAGCAATTTAAAGAAAAACCAGATAAAAAAACAGCGGATGCATATTTTCATAGTGGTGCATATTTGTGGAACACAGGTTACTTGGTAGGCTCTTTGCGAACATTTGAAAATACCATGCAAGCAGTAGCGCCAAAGTTGTACCAATCTTTAGCAAAACTATATAACGCCCCTGACTTTGAGACAGCCTATTTACAACTTAAAAACGAAACAATAGATACTGCATTGTCTGAGCATGTGACAAACGGCTTAGTTATACCAGGCACTTTTGACTGGGTAGATGTAGGGAGCTTTAGCGACCTGCATTCGGTGAGCAGTACTAACGACGACGGTAACCATGTTTGGGGCAATGGTGTAGAACTAGAAAATACCACCAATAGCTATATACGTAACGACGATACAGAGCCAGTTGCAGTTATTGGACTAGATAATATTGTAGTGGTAAACACACCCAACGGTGTACTAGTGGCTAACAAAAATTACAGCCAGAAAGTTGGCGATATAGCCAAGCGCATACAGAGTTAGAAATTGGATTATAGATTTTAGAAGTAACACAGGAGGGACATATGCAAGAAATTTTAGACGAGATTTTTAAAGCGTACGATATACGGGGTAAGGTAGGTACAGAATTGACCCCAGAAGTTGTTGAAAAAATTGGCTATATTTTTAGTAACTGGCTGCAAGGCAATGGTGCCATTGCGGTTGGCCGGGACATGCGCCCAGATTCTGCCGAACTGGCAAATGCACTCATTAATGGTGTAAGAAAAAGTGGGCGAGATGTTATTGACATTGGGCAAGTAACAAGCGACATGATTTACTTTGCGGTGGGTAACTATCATTTGGCTGGTGGTGCAATGATAACCGCAAGTCATAACCCAGGTGAATATAATGGCATAAAATTATGCAAAGAAGAAGCAAGACCAATTGGAGTAGAATCTGGACTACTAGACATAAAAAACGAAGTATTGGCGCTCACTTCGCTTGAAACTGATGAGTATGGCAATTGTATAGAAAAAGACATTACAGAGGATTGGATAAACCACGTACTAGGCTTTGTTAATACAAATAAGTTAAAGCCCCTTAAGATTGCGGTTGATGCAGGTAATGGTATGGCAGGCAAAATATTCCCAGAGCTTGAACCGTACGTGCCGTTTGATGTGCACGAAATGTTTTTTGAGCTAGATGGTACGTTCCCTAACCATATTGCCAACCCGCTAGAGCCAAAAAACTTGGTAGACATTAAGAAAGCTATTAGTGCGTACAGCTGTGACGCAGGCATTGCTTTTGATGGTGATGGCGACAGGGCAGTACTAATTGATGAAACTGGCGAAGCATTAACAGGTACGGTGCTGACAGCATTATTGGCAGATTATTTTTTGCAAAAAAACCCTGGCGCAACTATCTTGTACAATGCAATTTGTGGTAAAGCAGCGGCTAATACTATAGAAAACAATGGTGGCAAGGCAATACGTACAAAAGTTGGCCACAGCTATATAAAAGCAGATATGAGAAAACATGCGGCCGTAATGGCAGGTGAACATAGTGGTCATTATTATTTTAAAGACAATTACTATGCAGATAGTGGGCTGATTGCTGCAGTTATAGGGTTGTACGTACTTTCTACTAGTGGTAAAACGCTAAGTGCGTTAGCTGCACCGTATAGAAGAGCGTACGTACAGATACCAGAAACTAATTTTGAAGTTACCAATAAAGAAGCCGTGCTTTTAGACATAAAAACTGCTTATGCTGGCAAAAAAATAGATGAGCTAGATGGTATAACTGTACAATTTGATAGTGGTTGGTTTAATGTACGGGCGAGCAATACAGAGCCACTACTGCGCCTAAATGCAGAAGCAAAAACTCAACAAGAACTAGATGCAATGGTTAAAAAGGTTACAAAAATTATTAAGGCTTAAATTTTGCCAATAACATTATAGCCATTTGGATTATTGGCCTGCCAGCGCCAGGCGTCTTTGCAAGCATCATCTATGGTTTTTTCTGCGTGCCATTTAAGTTCTTTATTAGCTTTTGATGGGTCGGCATAGCAGGCAGCGATGTCACCCGGCCGTCTTGGTGCTATTTTATATGGTATATGTTTGTTACTTGCCTTTTCAAAAGAAGCAATAACGTCTAACACAGACGCACCCTGCCCAGTACCAATGTTGTATGCAAGGTATGTATCTTTTTTGCCACCATGATGTAATGCTGCTATGTGGGCGTTTGCGAGGTCTACAACATGAATATAATCACGCACGCCCGTACCGTCTTTTGTGGCATAATCGTCGCCGTATACACTAAGCTCGGTGCGCTTACCCACAGCAACTTGGCTAATATACGGTAGTAAATTATTTGGTATACCATTAGGGTCTTCGCCAATAAGCCCAGAGGAATGGGCACCAATTGGGTTAAAGTAACGCAGAGCAATGATTTTCCAGCCTTCTTTACTGTTGGTGATGTCTTCTAGAATTTGCTCTATCATTAGTTTTGTTTGCCCATACGGGTTTGTGGCAGTCTTAGGCGCTGATTCTTTTATAGGCACCGTGGTAGGATCGCCATAAACTGTGGCAGAAGAACTAAAAACGAGCTGTTTTACATTATATTCGCTCATTACTTCTAATAAGACGAGTGTAGATATTAAATTATTGTGATAATAATGCAGTGCTTTACTAACTGATTCTCCAACCGCCTTAAGCCCCGCAAAATGTATGACAGCATCAAAATTATTAGTGGCAAATAGGGTTTCTAGCTTGTCTTTTTTTCTAATATCTAATTCATGAAAAGACACATTTTTATTTGTAAGTTTTTCTACGCGTTCAATAGATTCGGCTACGCTATTAGATAAGTTATCTACTACAGTGACATCGTAGTTTTTATTAAGTAACTCTAGCGTGGTGTGGCTACCAATGTATCCAGCCCCACCTGTAACTAAAATATGCATTTACTCCCCCTTATACCATAGTATTTTACCTGAAAGATCAATATGTAAGTAGGAGCTATTTATAAACGGTAGCGTAATGTGCGATGATTGATGTATGAATAACGATGATAGAAAACCAACCCAACCAATAAACCAGTTTAGTACTAACCCTGATAGTACTGTAGCTACAAAGCAACCAAAAAAATCAAAAAAAACTAAAATATTAGTTTGGCTTATTATTATTGCACTGCTGGCTGGTAATATAGCGCTTGGCTATTTGTACTATGTACAAACTAAAGAAATTACCGATTTAAAGAAGCAGTTAGATAGCGCGCAGCAAGTAAAAAATGAACCTGCCACCAGTGCGCCTACTGCTAGTGATACTAAAACAAGCTATACGGCAACAGTGGGTAAGTTTACACTAGCCCTACCAGATAACTATGTAATTATTAAAAAGCTAGACGGTGGTTTTGAGGGTGGCCCAGGTACGATATTGCAGGTAACACAGTTCTTAGATGAAGCAAAAGGTGTAGTGGGTTTAGATAACCCCTTTTCAGAAGTAAAAATTACCGCGTTACCTACTACTAACTTTGAAGGCTCGGATGGTTTGAGTAGTTTTATGGAATCTTTACTACAAGGTACGAGCATGAGTGAGCTAGAAAGCAAACCAGATGTAACCATAGATGGTGTTACCGCCAAAGTATACGGGTTTAATGGACTTAGTTATATTGAATGGTACGTTTTTGAAAATAACGGTATTTATTACGGTGTTGAAGTTGCTGGGGCTGACCAAGAACCTAGTAAATCTATCATTAAAGAAGTTATTGCTGGTTTTTCTTTTAATTAATTTACGATACGAAGGCCACAACTTGACCCCATAATTACAGCATCTATATATTTTAGGTGCTATAATTTAATCGATGAAGACCATAGATACAATATCTGTTACTGAACTTACAGAAATGGCAGAAAATATGTACGGTAATTTAGTGAAAGCTGTAGTAGATATTAATAAAAACATTTTGGTAGTTGATGCTGAAATGCACGCAGACGAAGAACAATTTCTGTTAGAAAATGGATCAGACCAAGCAGATTTGTGGGGTATAAATTTGTATCCAGCCAAGTTTGGTAGTGAAGATTTTATTGAATTTGATTCTATGATAAATATTCGTCCCCGGCAAAATAATATGACACGTGGAGTAGGTGATCCAGATTTACGCAAAAAGATACAGACTATTGTTACCAAAAAGGTAAAAAATGACTGATTACATGGTTAGTAGGCGTAAATGGGCATCTTTTACGATTTTTGAACAAATGGGCAATATTTATAGCGAAGTTGGCCGATCTTTTAGTGCACAAAAACTTAATGATACAAAAGCTAAAGATGCTGCTATGGTGCGGGCAATTGACTTATTTGATGCGACTACAGAAGAACTTGTGAAGAATAAGTCACCAAAAACTAAAGAAGTATTACGGGCAAAAGAAATGTACTTGAAGACACTTTTTTACGGTGATGAAATACAGCGAAGTGAGATTGATAAATACTTTATGCAATTTGCTATTGCTGCACGTTTACACAAGTAATTATCGTATTCAACCAAACAACTAAGCTTTATATTATCTGCTCGTATGATTTGTTATTCTACGGTGACTGATTTGGCTAAGTTGCGGGGCTTGTCTATATCGTGGCCGAGTTCTAGGGCGGTGTAGTAGGCATATAGTTGCACAACAATAGCCTCTAGAAGTGGTAATAACTGATCTGAAGCTTCTGGTATGCTAATGATATCGTCTGCAAGGTCTTTTAGCTGTGGTACGTGTTTTTTGGTAGTAACGGCGATAATTTTACCGTTGCGGGCTTTTACCTCTTGCAAGTTGCTGGCTGTTTTTTCAAATAGTGTAGGGCTAGCAGCAAGCGCAAAGGTAGGAAAGCTGGTGTCTATGAGCGCTAGTGGGCCGTGTTTCATTTCGCCTGCAGCGTAGCCTTCTGCGTGAATATAGCTAATTTCTTTGAGCTTAAGCGCGCCTTCTAAAGCCATGGGGAACTCGTAGGCACGGCCAAGGTACATAAAATCTCTGTGATGTGCATTTTTTTTTGCAATTTTTTGGACGTGTGGTGCTAATGTTAGTACTTCTTCTGCCTTTTTTGGCAGATGGGCAAGCTCTGTTAGGAGCGGTTTATAGAGGCTTGTGTAGCCTTTGCCCAGCCATAGCGCCAAGAGCGCTAGTACCGAACTTTGAGCAATAAATGCCTTGGTGCTGGCAACGGATATTTCTGGCCCAGCATGGCAATAAATGCCAGCATCGGTAATACGTGCGATGGTGCTGCCGGGGGCGTTCACAATACCAAGCCTAAGCACACCGCTAGATTCTACTTTTTTAAGCGCAGCAATGGTATCTGCTGTTTCGCCGCTTTGCGATATGGCTAGTACTGCAGTATTAGCAGTTAACGGCTCTTTGCGGTATTTAAATTCGCTGGCTAGTTGTACCTCTACCGGAATATTAGCAATTTCTTCTAGTAAATATTCGCCTACTAAACCTGCGTAGTAAGATGTGCCACAGGCAATAATGATTATTCGGTCTATGTGTTTTAGCTGGTTAGCGACAGATTCTATACCACCCAGCTTTATTTGGTTTGTTTCTAATTTAATGCGCCCTAGAATAGCGTTTTGAATCGTTTTGGGAGCTTCGTGAATTTCTTTGAGCATATAATGAGCGTAGTGGCCTTTACTGGCAGCAACGTCTTCTAACACGATATCTTCTGGCGGGCGGTTTACAGGCTGTTTCTTGAGAAAGTTTTTAATACGATAGCTTTTGCGTTCGATAATGGCGAGTTCGTAATCTTCTAGATAAATTATTTTTTGGGCAGCATCGGCGACCGCAGAAGCATCAGACCCAACCATGTTGGCATCTTTACCTATGCCAATACACAGTGGGCTAGATAGTTTTGCAGCATAAATTTTATGTGGTTCGTGGCTAGTGGTCATAACAATAGCGTAGGCACCTTTTAGCTCGCGTATAGCTACCTCGAAAGCTTTATCCATTCGTTCAAATTTTTTATAAAAGTAGTCAATTAAGTGTGGAACGACTTCTGTATCTGTGTGTGATACAAAATTGTAGCCTTGTTTTTGTAACATAGCCCGTATTTCTTCGTGATTTTCTATGATGCCGTTATGCACAACAAATATTGTTTTAGATGAATTGCTATGCGGATGTGCATTATTTTTGGTAGGTGCACCATGCGTTGCCCAGCGGGTATGGCCAATAGCAGTATTGGGTTTTATTTGTTTAAGCCCTGCCAGTTCTGATTCTAGCGCTTGTACACGGCCTGCCTGCTTTACACTGCGAATAGTGTTGTCTGTGCAAAAGGCTACGCCAGCCGAATCGTAACCGCGATATTCTAAGTTTTGTAAACCGGTAATAACAGGTGACAGTGCATTGCCACGCCCGACGTATCCGACTATTCCACACATCCTTTTTATCTCCGCTTAGTAGATAGTATTTAGTATATCGTAGTTTGGGGTTTGATAGGTGGTGATGATAAAATGTTGGTAAGAATAAGCAATATAATATAAAGAAGGAAAATTCATCCATGAAAAATCAAAAAGGCATAACGGCAATCGTAGTGCTTGTAGTGGTGCTGATTGTGGCGGTAGTTGGGCTTGCAGGCTACTACGTATATAACATGCAAAAAGACAAAAACGAACCCACGGTTGCTCCTACAAATAGTCAGCAAGATAATACCAAGAATAGTGCTACTCAAAACACCACGCTTGCCAAAGAAATTTGCACAAAAGACAAGGTAACATGTATAAAATATCCTGATTTTTGGGAAGCAACCATAGATACGCAAGAAGATGAGTTTGCTGGCCCTGTACAGGTAGAAACCATTACAATAAGAAACGAAGCCACGGGTTCTGAATTAAATTACACGAGTGACATAGATGGATTTGGTGGTGGTTGTATGGACGGTGATATTTCAACCAATATTACAAAAGTTGTTCCATCTAGCAATTACCAGGGGGCGAGTGTAGTAACTGTTTTATCTGATACTGACCAAGAAGAAGTGTATTTATACAAAGACGAAACCATGACACCAACAGTAGGTGTGAGTACGTCGTGTGCCTATGCATATATAAGCTTAAATCAAAATATGACCAACGATTACGTATTTTCACTGCAAGCATCAAGTGCCAACAAAGCAGATACTGCAGTACTAGAAAACATGGTTGGATCGTTTACCAGCACCCACTAGGGCTATAAATATTGTTTCACGACTGCTGAAAATTGTTTTTTAAAGTTATTGTTATTAAATTTTTTAACTTCTTTACCAATTTTTTTGTGATCCCATTTAGAACCAAGTGCAGTAACAATAGCATCTGCAAGCGCATCTGCTGTTTGACGATGAAACAGCACGCCAGTGGCATCGGTAACGTAGTCTAGTGCACCACCTTCGCCATAGGCAACTACGGGCGTACCAGCTGCCATAGCTTCTACGGGTGCAATACCAAAATCTTCTACACCTGGGAACACAAATAACTCGGCCTTAGATAGTAGTTTGGGTAGCTCTGTATCGGTTACATTGGTTAAAAAGGTAATATTTTTATGACCCGCTGCTTGAGCTACTAATTTTTTGTGCATAGAGCCATTGCCAATTACGGTTAAGGGCATATTAAGCTTTTTAGCTGCGGCAATGGCTAGGTCAAACCGTTTGTAGGGCACTTGCCGGCCAGTAATAATAAGGCCTTTACGTTTTGTAACTGGCGCATATTTGCTAAATCTATCTATATCTACTGGTGGGTGAATAACAATGGCGTCGCGATCATAATATTCTTCTATTTTTTGTTTAATATGGTTGCTGTTGGCAATAAGCACGTCTGGTCGCTGGGCAACTTTATAGTCCCATTTACGCATTCGGCCACCGAATATTTTTAAGCCTGCTCTGGCTACTGGGTTGAGCATGCCAAAACCAGGTTCTTTAAGGTATTCTTGGTACCGGCTCCAATAGTAGTGTGTAGGTGCATGGCAATAGGTAATGTGGGTGGCACCCTTTTTTAGTTTTTTGACAGCTTTAGCCTCTGCTCCGCTAGACGAAATGATAATATCGTACTGCGTGAGATCTATGTGCTGAAAAGCTTGGCGGCGCAAAACAGGTAATAATTTACGTACGGTAGATTTTTTTGGCAGGCTTTGCAGCCACGTTGTTTTAACATCTGCGTCATCGAACCAATTAATTTTTTTAGGGTCGTATTGGCTGGTATAAATAGGTGCATCTGGGTAGAGTTCGTGCATAGCAAGTAGTACACGCTCGGCACCGCCAATGCTTGTTAGCCAGTCACTAACAATTGCTATTTTTTTAGTGCTTTTTTTTGCCATTTTATTTAGCTCCTCTCCCTGTTAATACATCTATGACAGTGCGAAACAAAATTTTAATATCGAGCCAAAAACTCCAGTTTTGTACGTAGTAGAGGTCTAGCGCCCGGCGTTCTTCAAACCCAATGCTTTTACGGCCTGAAATTTGTGCCAAACCAGTTATGCCAGATTTTACACTTAGAATGAGGTCTTTGTAGGCGTAGTTTTTGAGCTCTTGGGGCACTAGGGCGCGGGGGCCTACGAGGCTAATATCTGCTTTAAAAACATTAAAAAGCTGAGGTAGTTCGTCTAGGCTTGTTTTGCGCAAAAATCTACCAATTGGTGTTACCCGAGGATCTTTTTTAAGGAAGTCGCCGTTTTCGCGGTATTTTTTAATAAGCTGTGGTTTACCCATGGCAGTGAAGGCTTCTTCTGGGCTCATGCCACTGTAGCGCTTGTTATGGGTGCGAAACTTATAGATATGTATGATGGTGTTAAACCGGCTTAAGCGGTCTTGCTTAAAGAGCGGTGAACCAAAGTCGCTTAGCCAAATGACAAGGGCAATAAGGAGATACACGGGTGATAAAATAATAATCCCGAAACCACTGGCAATAATATCAAATAATCGCTTAACGATACGCCCCCAGCCAGTAAGAGCGGTTTGGTGTACCGACACAACAGGCAAGCCCTGAAACAGCTCTACATCAATATTATTACTCAGCATACCCGCCTGCGATGGAATGTACTTGTAAGCGATATGGTTGGCTTGGGCAGTAGCGAGCGCTTCGTTTGCTACACGGCTGTCATCGTCTAGACCCGTTACTACAATGGTATAAACATTGGTAGAACCAACAACAGCGAGCGCCTCTTTGTAATCTTCTATTTGTAGGTGCTGCAATTTTTTGGGTAGCTCGTCTTTGGTAGCGATACCTACAACACGGTACCCGGTGCGCGATGGATGGTTAAGGCCTGATACAAAATTCTTTAGGCTTTGGCCAGCGCCAATAACCAAAACGTTGTTTACCCCAAAGCCAGTGCGCCACATAAACATACGAGCAGCGCGCATGAGTGTGCGGCCAAGCACCAATAATAAGAAGCCAACCACAAGCCCGTATGCTGGCACTAACCGTGCAGGGAAGATTGGCTCATCTACAATAAAATCATAGGTAATAATTGTCATTACACCAAGTATGCTACCAATAGCCAAGTGCACCATCTCTTTCCAGCGGTAATCGTAGACGTTTCTTCTATACAGCCCCAAAAAACCAAAGATTAACAGCCAAACAGGCAGTAGCATAATCCAGGTTTTTAAATATTCTATAGATGAAATTTGGTTAATAAGCGAACGACTGTCTAGTGTAACGCGCAATATGTAGGCAACAATAAACGCTGCAAGCAGAGCGATAAAATCACCCAAGATGAGGGCGAGAGCGTATAAAAATGATGCATTGCTCTTCATATGTGTTGGTACTACCTCTTAGGGGTATTATACCTTCTTTGGAGCTTTTTTGGGCACATTTGCCACGCTTGTAATACCAAGTGCTATACCAATCCATAGCCAAATATAGACAACGTTGATGTAGCTGCCAAAGAAAAAGAACTGCAGTGCAAACGCACCCAAACGTCCATTCATCATCACTGCTTCTAGACTACTGTAGCGCGCAAGTGCTTTTATAGCTGAACCAAACACAATTACTATAGCAGTCAACCCAATAATGCCCAGTTCTGCAAGCAGTAAAATATAGTATATATACACGGTGAGATTATCTGGTGCAGTAGGTTCTATATTGGCAACAACATACGGGCCAAGATTACCCGCGCCAACTCCAAACAAAAAGGTAAGTGGTGTGTCGCGCCAAGCTGATAGTGCCAGCTCTGCAGCGCTTAGGCGTTCGTTACCTGATGCTTCAATGAGCCCTGGGCTTACAAATTTGTCCTGTGACGCTTCAGAAGGTGCCTGTTGTGGTACTGGAGTTGGATCTGGTAGATCTATTACCCCAACCGTTAGGTGCTCGGTAATGCTATCTACTGTTTGATAGGTGATATCCGGAGTGCCGTTGTAGCGTATGGTGGCCGCCGTGACAAGCAGTACTAAAGAGCCAATGATACTAAGAGCAATCACACCGTAACTTATCATAATTGTCTTAAGAGAAGTGAGCTTACGTGCATAAAGCGCAATTGCCACAGCTAAAAGGCTTATAGCCAGCGCTACGTAGGCACCCCGAGAAAAAGTAAGCCCAATTGTGCCTACCGATGCCACCAAGGCTGCCCACCCGAGCTTATTTGGTGATTTAACGACGCTATATAGCGCAGCAAACACAAAAGGTATCATGGCATTGGCAAAGAATTGCGGTTCTGCCGCTAAGCCGTTCACCCGAGGAAAGCCAAATACTTCGGCCGTACAACCAGGGCATAGAACACCGAGTGTGCTATTGGTTAGCGTAAAAATAACCAATTGTATAAGAGCGATTATGCCAAATCCAATACTGGCATACAGTAATGCATGCACCATAATAATTCTTCTTTTATTAGAAAGTTCGTTGGCGGCAAACCACCAGCCAGCTAACACAGTAGCAACAAGCAATAATACAGAAACTGCCAGTAAAAAACTACGCGCAGGGTACAAAGACCACAAGACACTTATAGCAGTAAGTGCAGAAAATACTGCTAGTGAGTAAAAGGTTAGCTTATGATATGTATTAAAAAAAGTAGCACCGGCGTGGTACATTGGTTTTACGCATAACAATACAAAAATTGTCGCGACGAGCTGGTAGGCACCAATTCTGAATGACGGAAAGTTAAATAACGGAATAGCAATGCTAGGATATTTAGAAAATGGTGCTCCAATTAAGAGACAGATAAAAACAATAAAACGCCAATCGCGTGCTGACATTGAACCCATAACTATTCTATTGTAGCGATGTTAGCTGTGATACACTAGTAAAAGAACAAATTGCAAACACTATGCGTATAAAAAAGAAAACTAGAAAACTCATTACACAGATTGTAGAATACATGATTGCTGGTGGCGCATGGTTTTGGAGTGGCTACATCATTATATCTGTTTTAGATGATAGAATTGCCTTATTTTGGGCGAATTTTATAGGTAACGCAGTGGGTATAAGTATTAATTTTATCCTTAATAAATATTGGGTGTTTAAAACTAAAAAACAATCAGATTTATTAAATACTACTTGGCGATATGTTATATACACAGCTTTAAATGCCTTTTTACTAAATTATTTAATACTGCAAGGATTACGTGATATTGGCATAGAACCAGAAATAGGCCAATTTTTGGCAGCTGGGTTCTTTACGGTGTGGAATTTTATCTGGTATAAAGTATGGGTATTTAAGGGGCAACCAAAGCCTAAAAAAAGGATAAAACACCATGCCTGATGCTATAAGACCGACCAAGCGGCAACTAGAGCTACTTGATTTTATTGGTGCATTTATTGCACAGCATGGCTATAGCCCAAGCTACCGCGAGATTATGGTGGGGTGTCATTACACTTCTGTGGCGACTGTGGCGCTGCATGTTAATAATTTAATAGCACGGGGCCATTTGGTGAAGCGTGGGCGTTCGGCTCGGTCGTTAGAGGTTACCGACGCAAAGGTAATAGCACCTCAACCGTCAACGGATGTTACACAGTCACAAGCGAAATGGCTGGTGGTACTTATAGGTAACAGATTTACAATTGCAGAAAGCCAACCAAGTATTACTCAGCAACAGCTCGATGAACTATATGTTTTAGTAGGATCATTAAAAGTATTAGGTTTACAAGACGCTGCCACGAGCTTTATGCCACGATTGAAAAATTTACATGAGCATCTAGTTTAATAATTATTCTGTAAGAAAATGTAATTATGAGGGTAGTGTAATAAAGAAAGCACCGCGATAATTATCTTTATATCGTTATATAAAAAACACCTCGCATATCTAGTGCGAGGTGTTTTAGTTATAGAAGCCTATTATTTCTTGTCTTCTTTGACTTCTACTGTTTCTATTTCTAAGCCACCACCAACGCTTAACACAGCGTTCCAAATAATTGCTACAAGCGCGCCGTATAGCCACCCAAACGCAAACCAAATAAGTGGATATACAATGAGGGCAAATAAAGCGATGCCTAACGCTGCGAATATATCACCTAACAGTGTAAAATTGTTGTTTGCAATCACGCTGACAACCCCGACAATAGAGCCAACGATACCAAGTGCAAACGCGACAATTGCATTTACAATACCAACTAGTTTTGCTAGAGATCCCACACCAACTCTCGTAATACCTACTTTTTTCATATAGACCTCCGTTATGATTGTAATTATATTTTAATCACATATCATAACAATTCGCAAGTAACGGGCTACATTATAAGTGTGTCTGAGCCGACACTACGTTCGCCTATACGTTTTTGTAACTCAGAAAGTTGTTCTATAGGGTGATCTATATCATTCATAACAACGTCACCTTCTATTTTTGGGATGCGAATGTGTACATCGCCATACCCAAAACGCTTGCCCATAACACCTTGAGTCATCTTAAGCGAAATAATTGATTCGTAACGGTATATTGCTTTTGAGGTGCCCCAGTTACCGGCCTTAGAATGTATAATTAGAGCATCTTTGGCTATTTCGTACCTTTTTACGTTCCAATCGAACCATAATTTAACAGAAGTAACTCCCCATCCTAACAAGAGCATAATCCAAATTAACACTTTCAATCCAAAACCCTGGTTAGGTGCCCACCCAAATAATTTAGCAGTGGCCCATGTACCAAAAATAGCTAATACAAAAGCAGCAACCCCTAGAGTAATTACCTGTACTTGCAACCCCTTTGGGCTACGTTTTAAAATAGTTGTTTGTTCCATATATGTAAGTATACGTGAGCGTTAGTAATAAGTGGCTATTTTCTATATATTTTACCTGTTTTTGCATGAACGACACTAGAAGGGAGCTCGTTACAGATGCCTCCGTCTACATAAAAGTCAATCGATTCGCCAAAGTAGTCTTGAGCCTGCTGTATAGTTGTAGCGGGTGCAAGTGTATCTGGGTTGGCGCTTGGTGCAATAATGGGGCCGCTCAGTGCTAAAATTTCTTGTAATATAGCTGTGCCAGCGACCCTAAACGCAATACTCCCAGTACCCCGAGTAAGGTGTTCTAGGTGTGGGTTACTGCATGGCACCACAACGCTAACCTTGCCCGGCCAATACTGGCGCGCAGTAATGATATCTGACGGCTCAATATCAAATTGGGCCATATCTTCTGGCTGAGCAATTAAGACAATACATGGTTTAGTGCTTGGGCGATGTTTTACATCGTACACACGCTCAATAGCAGCTACGTCAGTAGCGAGGGCAATGAGCCCGTAGACCGATTCTGTGGGCACTACACCAACAGCGCCACCGCGCAGCATTGCACCAGCTTGTGCGGCAGATACGAACATCTATTTCTTTGGCGCTCCGTATTCGGTTGTCCAATCATCTAATACGTACGAGTTTGTGGTAATTATTTGTATAACAATACCCAGTGATATTAATACAAACGTAACTATCGTCCATAGTACCGAGTTGCTAATAACCGCACTCGCTGTGGTGTAATCAAATGCGCTGAGTTCAATTTTATTGAATAGCACCAATATGCCACCAACCAGCGCAACTGCACCAGCCATAGATGTAAGTGCCACGAGCAAATATTTTGCAACATTGAGCCCAATAGTTGCGAGCGCAAATACAACGCCAAGTGATATACCAACAACGGCACTTAAGAAACCTTTACTAAAACCAATCCAACTCATAAATGCCGTACCTATCCAATAACCGGTTGTTGCGCCAAGTAGTACAACAGCCAAGCTGTAGAAAAAGTAGGCAAATAGTGCAAATACAAAACCTATGATGAGCCCTGTGACGATGCCCATTGTTGTCGCAATAAAGCCAACACTCGTGGCATCTGCAAAAACGGCTGCTCCAACTGAAAATCCGGCAAAAAATGCCCAAAGTGGAATTAGAATTCTAGCAAAACGATACCCGGCTGTTAGTAGCAAAACGCCTAAACCACCTGCCAGTAGCGCAAAAATTACCTCTTTCATATGTAGTCTCCTTAGTTGTATTTATATTGTACGCTGTTACTAGTTGTTTTGACCATTGTAATTTTATTGACCAATAGGGAGCAAACAATTTATACTACTCTAGTTGCAAGGTAACTTGCTTGTACCTTTTATATATATTCCTGGGTAAAACAAAGAGCATTCGGGAGTAGTCCGTCAGCTGACGGACAAGAAGCTGTATAATGACAACTATGTATCAGGTGTACGTCATATATAATGATGTTGTTAATAAGTACTACATAAGCCAAAGCGGTAATTTAGACAGAAGGATTAAGTCGCACAATTATAAATTGGGCAAACACCATACAGCAAGGTTTGAGGGCGAATGGAAGTTGATATATAAAGAATCATTTTCCACCCGCTCTGAGGCAATTAAGCGCGAAAAGCAATTAAAAACTTCACGTGGTCGGGCGTACATTTCAAATTATATTCCTGGGTAAAACCAGGAGCATTCGGGAGTAGCTCAATGGTGGAGCAAGAAGCTGTTAACTTCGAGGTTGCCGGTTCGAGTCCGGCCTCCCGAGCCAGGCCCAGCAGAGAAATAGGTAGACCAGGTTCCTAGACCTATCCCTAACTTCTCTCCTTGGTCAGACAAAATGCTAATTTACGGTTCGTAAGTTACAAATGTTGGAACCGTCCGAAAGGACGGTTCTTTCATTATCACCCCTGTAAGTCGGTTCGAACCCAGCCTCTCTCCTCCCGAGCGAGCAAGCATCCCAAAAGCAGACCCGTTCCCCAGACCGACATCAGTGCTATTATCTATATATGCTAGAGTTGTTTAAGCCCTATAAATACAAACTGTCTTTCACTTTTCTGCTGATTATATTGGAATCTATAGGGTGGATATTGTTTCCGTTTGTGATAGGTGTTGCTATTAATGATTATCTTGAAGGTAGTCACAGAGGTCTGATACTTTTTGGCTTGCTTGGCTCTGTGACACTAGTGCTAATGACTGTGCGAAGGCTGTATGATACAAGACTATATTCAAAAATATACGAACACATTGGGCTTGCCTCTACCAAACAAAATACGCAACTATCCGCAAAAACAGCACGGCTAAATATGCTACGCGAAATTGTAGAGTTTTTTGAGCATTCGATGCCAGAGCTTATAAACAGCTTTGCGGTTTTATTTGGGTCACTATTCTTTTTAGCATTCTTGAGCATTAAAGTATTTATTGCCGCGCTTATTGTGTCGGTGCTTATTGTATTAATATATGGGCTTTCATCTAAGAAAACGCTACGCTATAACCGCGAGTTTAACGATGAATATGAAAAGCAAGTGGATGTTGTTAAACAAAACAAAGAAGTAAAAATACAAAAGCATATTTTACGGCTTAATACATGGACGATAAAACTATCTGATATTGAAACTCTAAACTTCGGTTTAACATGGGTGCTGGTAATTTGCCTACAGTTATTTGCAATAGTAGTGTCTGCCAACGAAGCCGTAGCTTATGGCACAATACTATCTATTGTGCTGTACGTATTTGAATTTACCGAAACTTCAATTCAGATACCATATTCGTGGCAAGAGTATCTACGATTAAAAGATATATTTCAACGGGTGCGTAAAACCTGACGTTATTTATGAGAAATAACATGCTTAAGTTGGTATAAAGCGAGCCTAAAAATCAGGCGGTAAAACAATTGGCTCACATCTGGCCGTGGGGTTTAGATCAGAATCGAGCAAGCCAGAACTACGATTGCAGCACTAACTATTAATATTCGGATTTAAACAGATGTTATTATTAATTTATGCGATTATCTAAAAGCCTAATAGGGTCTCGTAGCAGTAAAGCTGTATACGGAATAATACTTGTCACAGCTGTTGTCATTGGCTCTGGAAAGCATGATGCAGAGCCCTTAAATATTGCTTTAAAAGTATTGTTTGCTGCCATTGTGATTGTTTTGGCTGAAGTGTATTCCGAATACTTAGGTGAAAAAATTAAAAGAAAAAGAGCCTTAAGTAAAAGTGATAAGAAAAATATAGTATATGATGCATCTGCCATATTTGTGGTGTCACTGTACCCTGCATTTATATTTATTTTAAGCTCACTCGGACTATATTCTACTGAACTGGCATTTATAATTACATTTGTTATGAGTCTTATCGGGCTAGGCGTGTTTGGCTATATTGCATCTATTTACGCTGGAGATTCAAGATTGGTGAGTGCCCGAAGAGCACTTATTGCGTCACTAATTGGTTTAGCGGTTATTTTACTTAAATATGCATTTGGGCATTAAAGCACCACTATTAATTTCAAAAGTAGTCACCATATGACTAAAATAATAGATAATTAACTGGTGAGCGTATACAAAGAACGATTAAACTTATGCAGTCTTAGCAACGTTAGGAGCACATAGTGGAACACACTAATCACACGAGCCACGAACACCATAATCATGACCAACATGCTGGTCATGATCCGGATATGTTCAAGAAAAAGTTTTGGCTTAGCTTTATTCTAACGATTCCCGTACTCGCATATTCACAAACAATACAAGAAATCCTTAGCTTTACAGCACCATCGTTCCCGGGCAGTCAGTGGATTCCAACAGCTTTAGGCACGTTCATCTTTTTGTACGGTGGACTCGTATTTCTCAAGAGCGCAAAGGCCGAATTAGCAGCGAAACAGCCTGGTATGATGACACTTATATCAATGGCGATACTTGTGGCTTTTGGGTATAGCATTGCAGTAAGTTTGCACATTGTTGATGGTATGGAATTTTGGTGGGAGGTATCAACGCTTATTACAATTATGTTACTTGGACATTGGCTAGAAATGGCTTCGGTCCAGAACGCACAAGGCGCATTGCATGAACTTGCCAAACTACTACCAGACGAAGCTGAACTCGTTGCAAAAGATGGTACAAAAGTAGTGTCGGTTGCCAGTTTAAAGGTTGGGGACGTTGTATTAGTACGCCCTGGCGCAATAATTCCAGCAGATGGCATAGTTGTGAAGGGTGAATCTAGCGTTAATGAAGCTATGCTTACTGGTGAATCTACAGCAGTAAACAAGAATGTGAAATCACTAGTTATTGGTGGTGCCATAAATGGGACTGGAGCACTAACAATAAAAGTTACTAAAGTAGGCGATGATACTGCATTGGCTGGAATCATGAAACTTGTAGCTGATGCCCAAAAGAGCAAATCAAAAACACAGATAGTTGCAGATAGAGCCGCCTTTTATTTGACGTTTATTGCTTTGGGAGCAGCATTAGTAACAGCGATTAGTTGGGCATTATTTAGTGATAAGTCTGCTTCATTTATTTTAGAACGAGTCGTTACAGTGCTTGTTATTGCATGTCCGCATGCACTTGGATTAGCTATTCCGTTAGTCACAGCTATATCTACAACCCTTGCAGCAAAGAATGGCTTGCTCATACGGGAGCATATAGCCTTTGAATCGGCTAGGAATATTGACGTCGTACTGTTTGATAAAACAGGAACACTTACTAAAGGTGAGCAAGGTGTCGTTGATATTATTTCCGACAGCAGGAAGAGCAACGATGTACTAGTTTTAGCAGCTGCTGTTGAGCAAGAGTCTGAGCATCCAATTGCTCGTGCGATTGTAAGCTATGCCAAACATCAAAAAATTAAAATTACCGACGCTAAAAACTTTACTGCGCTTTCTGGCCGTGGTGCAAAAGCATCAATTAATGGTAGGCACGTACACGTTGGTGGCCCGCAATTAATCAAAGAGCTTCATGTAAAAGTCAGCGACGAGTTGCAAGCACGTATACATAAAGCTGATGCCGACGGTATGACGGCCGTATACATACTAGAAGATGGGGTAGTGATAGGTGCAGTATTGCTCGCTGATGTGATACGTCCAGAATCTAGCAATGCTGTAAGCTTGCTGCAGAAAAATGGTAAACGCGTAGCGCTACTTACTGGTGATGCTAATGGTGTTGCGAAATGGGTATCAAAAGAACTTGGTATTAATGAATATTATGCAGAAGTACTACCCGAGTATAAGGCAGGTGTTGTTCAAAAATTACAGGTAGATGGCAGTAAAGTAATAATGGTAGGTGATGGTGTAAATGATGCCCCAGCATTAACTCAGGCAGATGTTGGTATTGCCATAGGTGCAGGCACAGACGTAGCTATTGAATCAGCTGGCATAGTACTTGTAAGTAGTGATCCGCGAGGAGTCAACAAGATTATAGTACTGTCTAAAGCTGCATATAAAAAAATGGTACAAAATCTTGTTTGGGCAACAGGATACAACGCAATTGCCATACCGCTGGCTGCAGGTATTACATATTCTGCGGGGTTTGTTTTATCACCAGCTATAGGGGCAATACTTATGTCATTATCTACTATCATAGTTGCCGTTAACGCACAGTTGCTGAGACGAATTGCATTATAAGAACCTCTTATATAGCTGTAGATTTGTATAAAGCGCACAAATTTTTCTGTTAGTAGAAAAAAGTTGCTATATGGGGTTACAACGAAAGTAGGATGAATACATAAGCATATTCATCTATACTATATACACATGACTTGGTACAAAGAAAACAAAGAAAA